>NZ_JAFEJP010000014.1:0-90787 GCF_018555355.1 Bifidobacterium sp. SO4 | reverse complement strand
ATGGCCCAGGTGAGACGCCCGGTCCCATTCCGAACCCGGAAGCTAAGGCCTGGCACGGCGATGGTACTGCACCCGACAGGGTGTGGGAGAGTAGCACACCGCCGCATTCACACGTTACAGGAGCCCCGATACCCACACGGTACCGGGGCTCCACCCATATCACCCCGACAATATTCCAAGGGCCTCTCACATACTCGGACAAATACGGAACCGTTGTCATCCGCAAATGTGAATACTTTCCAGCACATCCGGAATCGTTCAATGCCCTTTGCGCACATGGACTCGTAACACGGATGCATACAATGGTCGGCATGAATCATGAAGTCATTCGTCACGCGACCATGGACGATTTGGATGCCTTGACGGCCATCGAAGCCGAGTGTTTCCCGCCTGCAGAAGCCGCAAGCGCCTATTCGTTGCAATCGCGGTTGCTTGTATATCCCGATTTCTTTTGGCTACTGACCGAGGGGGATGTCATCATTTCCTTCATCAACGGCTTTGCCACCAATCGTCTGGACCTGACGGATGACATGTACGAGGATGCTTCATTGCATGATCCGCAAGGCGAATGGCAGATGATCTTCGGTGTCGATACGAATCCGCGATTCCAACATCAGGGTCATGCCAGTACCCTGATGCGTGCGGTCATCGAAGACGCACGTGAAGCGGGCAGACGAGGCATGGTACTGACCTGCAAGAACCGTCTGATCGGGTTCTACCAACGGTTCGGATTCATCGACGAGGGCCTTTCCTCATCGACACATGGGAACGTGGTCTGGCACCAGATGCGTCTGACCTTCGATGCAGCCTGATTGGCCGCTGAAACATTCTTCGTGTTACCGATGCCGCTGAACTGTTAGTAATCCAGATGCGTCACTTCGTTGCTACCAACGAAAATGGTGCTGGCTTTCCCGTCGTCGTGCAAGAGAAAAACCAGCACCATTATGAAATGTATGTCACAGACAGTCTGTCAGAAATCGAAGTTGTCCGGGTCAGCTCCGTTGCGATGACCGGTGTCCAGCGCATCGATGGTCTTCATATCCGCATCGGACAGCTTGAAATCGAACACCTCGAAATTCTGGCGGATGCGCTCGGCATGCGTGGACTTCGGCAACACCACGATGCCGCGCTGGATATGCCAGCGAATCACCACCTGTGCCGCGGACTTGCCGTACTCGGCACCGATTCGAGCCAACTCCGGGTTGGACAGCAGATTGCCGCCAGTACCGCCCAACGGGCTCCACGCCTCGGTGGCGATGCCGAGACCGGTCAGATCATCGATAAGCTCCTGGTTCGTGAATTGCGGGGAGGACTCGATCTGATCGACCGCAGGCTTCACATCGCTAGCGGCCAGCAGCTCGTCGATATGATGCTTCTGGAAGTTGCTCACGCCGATGGCCTTGGCGCGGCCGGAGGCGTAGATTTCCTGCATGGAGTCCCAGGCTTCATGCCAGCCGTCGACCGGCCAATGGATGAGATAGAGATCCACATAGTCCACGCCCAGACGATCCAGGCTCTCCTGGAAGGCATCCTTCGCGCGACGGGCACGGATGTCATCGTTCCACAGCTTGGTGGTCAGGAAGATGTCGCCGCGCGGTACGCCGGAACGACGGATGCCTTCGCCCACGGAGGCTTCGTTGCCGTAGATCATGGCGGTGTCGATATGCCGGTATCCGGCAGCTAACGCAGACTCCACCGCGTTCACCGTGGTCTCGCCGTCCGGAGTCTGGAACACGCCCAAGCCCACCTGGGGAATGACCGTGCCGTTGTTGAGCATGATCGTCGATTGAATCGCCATAATGCCTCGCTTACTTAAGAGTGATGTTTCCGCTGTAATTGTACGGAGCCGTCAACGGGAAACCGGCATCGAAACAGGCTCTTTCGCCAGTGAAGAACGGATATGGAACCGGCGAGGAACGGGGCAGCGATGCGTGGCTACGATAGGCAGCAATGGAAACGTCGACCTGTAAGGAAGAGGGAATCGTGGCTAGGGAATATGCGGCGACATTCGACGTAGGTACCACGGCATTGAAGGGTGCCCTGGTGGCGGTCGACGGCGACATCGTGGCCAGCGCCAGCGAGAACCTGACCCTGATCATCGACGGGAACCATCGGGAACAGGATCCCGACCAGTGGTGGCATGCGTTTCGTATCGTCTCGCAGGCCATGCTGGGGCAGGCGCATGCGAACGAGCCCGGTTTCGCCGAGACGCAGATCACCGGCATCATCATGAGCGGTCAGATGCAGGACGTGATCGCACTCGACGAATCACTGCGTCCGGTGCGCAATGCCATCCTGTATTCGGACGGCCGCGCCGGAGCGCAGGCCGACAGTCTCGCCGAAGCCTACGACGGCGGAGCGGCGCGATTCCTGGATACGGTCGGCAACCGTCTCGAGGGATGCCTACCCTTGCCGAAGCTTATGTGGCTCAAGGACCATGAACCGGATGCGTTCGCGCGGATCCGTCATGTGCTCATCAGCTCCAAGGACTATCTGACGGCCCGTCTGACCGGCATATGTGTCGGTGATGTGGCCGCATGCTCCACGGCCGGCGCGATGGACATCCATACCGGGCAGTGGTCGGCGGACCTTGCCAAGGCCGCCGGCATCGATGGCACGTTGCTTCCTGAACTGCACAAGCCTCAGGACCGCATCGGCACCGTCGCCGAAGAGGCCTCCCGACTCACCGGATTCAGTGCGGGAACGTCAGTTTATGCGGGCATCGGCGACGCGGGCGCCACCACATACGCCAGCGGCGTGAGTCGGCCCGGACAATACAACATCAACATCGGCACGTCCGGCTGGATCGCCACCGTCTCCCCGGAACCGTTCACGGACAAGCCGGGCGCCGCGAACCTCGCGTTCGGCGTGGCTTCCGGATACGTCAATGCGGTGCCGTTCCTCAATGCCGGCGACGTGCACAAATGGGTGACGAACACGCTTGCCGACGCCGATTATGGGAAGGCGCATGAGCTGGTCGGCGAATCCGTTCCCGGCTCGCACGGGGTGTTGTGCCTGCCGTATCTGGTGGGGGAGCGGTTCCCCGTCATGAACCCGGACATCCGCGGCGCGTATACGGGCATCACGCCGGACACCACGCGCGCCGACCTGGTCCGTGCCGCGCTCGAAGGCGTGGCGTTCTCCATCCGCCAGGGCATGGAAAGCTTCGATGCCGAGCCCTCGGAGATCTCGCTCATTGGCGGCGGGGCACGGGAGACGGCATGGTGCCAAATGCTCGCCGACGTGCTCGGGCATCCGATCACGGTGTTCGCCAATGCGGATGTGCTGCCCGCGGTCGCCTTGGCCTCGTTGGTGTTTGACGATTCCGAACTGGCCCGCAGCATAGGCGAACGCACCGTGTACCGGCCTGATCAGGATGCGATGGGTGCCTACGATGCCGCCTACGCGCGATTCCTGCGGCTGTATCCGGCGCTTCGCTTTCTGCATCAGGAACAGGAAGGGGACGCATGATGGACGTGGTACGCGAACACATCGTCGTCACGGGGATGGTGCAGGGCGTGGGTTTTCGGTATTTCGCCGTGATGCAGGCCCGCAAGCTCGGCGTGCAGGGTTGGGTGCGCAACAGACTCGATGGTTCGGTCGAGGCCGAGGCGGAGGGCAGCGGGGACGCCGTGGAACTGTTCGTATCCGCATTGCGTCAGGGCCCGAAGTGGGCCGACGTGCGGGCTGTGGAGGTTAAGGACATGGCACCCCGGCAGGATACTGTGGGTGACTTCCGCGTGCGCGGACTGTGAAGGGATGTGCGGAACCTCCTCAATCTCACGATTCGGGTGAAAGTGGACATCGGACGGGGGTTCGTGGCTTCACGTTGCTACGATGAGGCGTTATGAGCGAGAACATCATGCGTATCATCGACCTTCGTGGTCAGAAACTGTCCCGTGCCGAACTGCTGGCCGCGATGCCGCGTGCCGCTATGGGCACCTCCGAGGCCACCGATCTGGTGCGTCCGATCCTGGACGATGTGAAGGAGCGTGGCGCCGCGGCCCTGCGCGACTTCGAGGAGAAGTTCGACCACGTGCGCCCCGCGAACCTGCGCGTGCCGGTCGAAGCCATGCAGGAGGCGCTCAAGGAGCTTGATCCCGAAGTGCGCGCCGCCATCGAGGAATCCGTGCGCCGCGCCCGCGCCGTGGCCGCCAACCAGGTGCCGAAGGACTTCCACACCGATCTGGCCCCCGGCGCCCGCGTGGCCGAACGCTGGATCCCGATCCAGCGCGTGGGCCTGTACGTGCCCGGCGGCAAGGCCGTCTACCCGTCCTCAGTGATCATGAACGCCGTGCCCGCCCAGGCCGCCGGCGTCGAATCACTGGCCATCGCCACCCCGCCCGCCCGCGACAACGCGGAGGGCCTGCCGAACAAGACCATCCTCGCCACCTGCGCCATCCTCGGCGTCACCGAGGTCTACGCGGTCGGCGGCGCACAGGCCATCGCCATGTTCGCCTACGGCGCCAAGGGCTCCGAACCGCAGGACGGCGATGTGCTGTGCGATCCTGTGGACAAGATCACCGGTCCGGGCAACATCTTCGTGGCCACCGCCAAGTCCCTCGTCTCCGCGTTCGTGGGCATCGACGCGGTCGCCGGTCCCACCGAGATCGGCATCATCGCGGACAAGACCGCCAACCCCAGCCTGCTGGCCGCCGACCTCATCGGCCAGGCCGAGCACGACGAGCTCGCCGGTTCCGTGCTGTTCACCGACGACCCCGAACTCGCCGAGAAGGTGCAGGAGAACCTCAACTACCGCGTGCCTCGCACTGAGCACGCCGAGCGCGTCCACACGTCCCTGTCCGGCACGCAGTCCGCCATCGTGCTGACCGACGGCCTCGACCAGTCCATCGACGCGGCCAACGCCTACGCCGCCGAGCACCTCGAAATCCAGACCGAGGACGCTGACGCCGTGGTCAAGCGCATCAAGAACGCGGGTGCCATCTTCCGTGGCCCGTACTCGCCGGTGCCGCTGGGCGACTACATGTCCGGCTCCAACCACGTGCTGCCCACCGGCGGCACCGCCCGCTTCGCAGCCGGCCTCGGCGTACACACGTTCATGAAGCCGGTCGAGGTCATCGAATACGACGAGGAGGGCCTGAAGGCGCTCGCCGCCCGCATCAACGCCTTCGCCGTCTCCGAGGATCTGCCCGCCCACGGCGAGTGCGTGCTGAGCCGCTTCGTCAAGGATCCGTACGACAAGGCTACCCTGCGCGAGCAGGAGACCGAAGCCGGCCTGCGCTGAGCTGATTGTATTTTGCGTGAATCCTGGCTCCTCGATTCAGAGGAGCCAGGCATATTCCGGGGAGAGAAATGACTGAAGCAACGAACGCGATTCCGGCGAACCTGCCGCTGCGCAACGACCTGATCGGCGAAGAGCCCTACGGCGCGCCCCAGCTCGATGTGCCGGTGTGCCTGAACGTCAACGAGAACCCGTACGCGCCGGATCCGGCCGTATGCGAGACGATCGCCAAGCGCGTGCTGGAGATCGCGCCGACCCTGAACCGCTACCCCGACCGCGAGCACATCGCGCTGCGTCAGGCGTTCAGCGACTATCTGGCCCGTGAATCCGGCACCCGTCTGGATGTGGACGAGCTGTGGGGCGCCAACGGTTCCAACGAGATCATGCTCCAGCTCTTCCAGGCGTTCGGCGGCCCCGGCCGCACGGCCCTGGGCGCCGACCCCACCTACTCCATGTACCCGGAGTATGCGCGCGACACGTTCACCGGCTGGAAGCTGGCCCACCGCAACGCCGATTTCACGCTGAACGTGGACAAGACCATCGAGGCCATCTACGAGGTCAAGCCCTCCATGGTGCTGCTCACCAGCCCGAACAACCCGACCGGCACCCCGCTGCCGATGAAGGACATCGAGCGCATCCTGGCCGCCTGCGAAACCGCGGACGTGGACGGGGCGCCCGAAGGCGTGCATCCGATCCTCGTGATCGACGAGGCCTATGTGGAGTTCCGCAAGCCCGGCACCCCAAGCGCCGTTTCCCTGATCAAGGACCATCAGAACCTGGCCGTCAGCCGCACCATGAGCAAGGCGTTCGCCTTCGCCGGCGCGCGCGTGGGCTACCTCGCCGCCTCCAAGGGCATCATCGACTGTGTGCGCATCGTACGCATGCCGTACCACCTGTCCGCCGTGACGCAAGCCGCCGCCCTCGCCGCCTTCGAACACACGGACGAGCAGCTGAGCCGTGTCGACCACCTGCGCGAGACCCGCGAGGCCACCGCCGCATGGCTCAAGTCCCAGACCTACAAGGGCCAGCCGCTCGACGTGGCCGAATCCGGCTCCAACTTCCTCCTGTTCGGCGGCCACTTCGACGACCGCGACGCCATCTTCGACGAACTGTTGAAGCGCGGCGTGCTCATCCGTGTGGTGGGCCCCGACGGCTGGCTGCGCGTGTGCATGGGCACCGACGAGGAGATGGAACGGTTCCGTGATGCGCTCGCCGAAACGCTGCGCATCGTTGAAGCCAAGTAACGCAAGGCATATCAAACAGCGCGATAATGAACGGCGGGGCAGGTCCGCGAACGGAGTGCCGGACCCGCCCCGCATGCTTCTCGCATATCCAATGACACCCGTGAAGGAGAGATGACATGGCGCGCACCGCGCACATCGTCCGCGAAACCAGCGAATCGCACATCGACCTCGAGCTGAACCTCGACGGCACCGGACAGACCGACATCGACACCTCCGTGCCGTTCTACAACCACATGATGAACGCGCTCGGCAAGCACTCGCTCATCGACCTGAAGATCCATGCCCACGGCGACACGGACATCGACGTGCACCACACCGTGGAGGATACGGCCATCGTGTTCGGCGAGGCGCTGAAGCAGGCCCTTGGCGACAAGCGCGGCATCCGACGTTTCGCCGACGCCACCGTGCCGCTGGACGAGGCGCTCGCCAAGGCCGTGGTCGACATTTCCGGACGTCCTTACGTGGTGTGCACCGGCGAGCCGGAAGGCTTCGAATACTGCATGATGGGCGGCCACTTCACCGGCTCCCTCGTGCGTCACGTGATGGAGTCCATCGCGCTGCACGCCGGCATCTGCCTGCACCTGCAGGTGCTCGCCGGCCGCGACCCGCACCACATCGCCGAAGCCGAATTCAAGGCGCTGGCCCGTGCGCTGCGCTTCGCCATCGAACCCGACCCGCGTATCGAAGGCCTGATCCCCAGCACGAAGGGATCGCTGTGATGACCGGGGACAACAACGGTCTGAACGATCCCGACCGGGATTTCGACCCGGACGAAAGCCACTTCTCCGACGAGGAACTGGAAGCGGCGCTGGCCGGTTTCGAGCAGGAATTCGCGGACGATGCGTCTTCCGCCGGAGCGACGGAGCAGCCCGAGTCCGGTACGACGCCGGAAAACGGCACCGCCGGCACGGATGAAAACGATGCCAACGGCGATACCGCAGGCGTCACCTCCGATGACGCGGCCTTCTCCGTGGCGGACGCGGTGAACGAGGCCATGGCGGACGTCGTGGACCCCTCGGACGGTTTCGACAACGAACTGGCCGGCCTGCTCGGCAACAAGGCCAAGGTGGCGCTGCTGGTCACCCGCGTGGCCTCGGCCGAGCTTCTGGCCGCCTTCTGCCAGCTGTCGGACATCTCGGCCGAATGCATCGGCTCCAACCAGGGTGCGGTCGCGGTGCTGAAGAACCTGGACGGCGACGGTCCGGAAGCCGCCGCCAAGGACCTGACCACCGTGGTCTCCGGCATGGCCGTGATTCTCGCGGTCAACCGCGCCGACAAACTGGAAGCCAGCATGTACGTGCAGGGCGAGGCCGTGCAGACCTTCGCGCCGCCGGTGCTGTTCACCTCCACGCCGCGGTTCGTGGAGGACATGATGCTTAGCATCGTGACCTTGGGGCAGCTCAAGACGCAGGGCTTCGAAGTGGTGGATTCCGCCGGGTTCACCCACGACCAGGCCATGCAGGTGCTCGCCAACCACACCAAGCGCGGTCGCGGCGGGCGTGGATCGCGCATCGAATAGTTCCCGGCGATCGTCGTGCGCGGCAGCTGTCCGCTGGCGACAATCGGCAACGAGAAACGAACGAAGGAAAGGCTTGAGAAGCGATGACCACAGCGGTTGTCTTTGATTACGGCTTCGGCAACGTGCGCTCCATGGTGCGCGCGCTGGCCAATCTGGGGGTGGACACCACGCTCACCTCCGATTACCGTCAGGCTCTCGAGGCCGACGGTCTGGTGGTGCCGGGCGTGGGCGCGTTCGCGGCCTGCATGGAAGGCCTGAAGAAGGTGGACGGCGATAGGGTGATCTACGACCGCATCCGTGCGGGCCGTCCGGTGCTCGGCGTGTGCGTGGGCGAGCAGATCATGTTCGAACACGGTCTGGAACACGGCGCCCATGCCGACGGCGTGGGACTGATCGGCGGTTCGGTGGATTTGCTGGACGCGGACGTGGTGCCGCACATGGGATGGGACACCGTCGAGGCCGCGCCCGATTCCGTGCTGCTCAAGGGCGTGGAGCAGGAGCGCTTCTACTTCGTGCACTCGTACGCCGCCATGGCGGTGGGCAAGGCGGACACCTCCCGGTTCGACATCGACTTCGGCGATACGCCCGAGCGGGTGAGCTGGTGCGAGTACGGGCGTTCGCGCTTCGTGGCCGCCTACGAGCACGGCCCGCTGTCCGCCACGCAGTTCCATCCGGAAAAGTCCGGTGACGCCGGCGCCCAGCTCCTCAAGAACTGGATCGCCACGCTGTAACCGGCCGCCGTGCCGGGGCCGACTGGCCCATGGCCGGTCGTTTGTGATTGTTATAGGAGAAAGGTTGTTCCCATGTCTTTGACGCTGCTTCCCGCCGTTGATGTCCGCGATGGCAAGGCCGTGCGCCTGCGCCAGGGCGAGTCCGGCTCCGAAACCGATTACGGCTCGCCGTTCGAGGCCGCCCGCACGTGGGTGGAGGCCGGTGCCGAATGGATTCATCTGGTCGATCTCGACGCCGCGTTCGGCACGGGCAACAACCGCGACCAGCTGCGCGAGATCGTCCACGAACTGGGCGACAAGGTGAACATCGAACTGTCAGGCGGCGTGCGCGACGACGATTCGCTGGAAGCCGCGCTCGAGGCCGGCGCCGCCCGTGTGAACATCGGCACCGCCGCGCTGGAGAACCCGGACTGGACCGCCTCGGTCATCAGGAAGTACGGCGACCGCGTGGCCGTGGGCCTCGACGTGCGCGGACACACGCTGGCCGCCCGCGGCTGGACCCGCGAGGGAGGCGACCTGTTCGAGACCATGAAGTTCCTCGACTCCGTGGGCTGCTCCCGTTACGTGGTGACCGACGTGGCCAAGGACGGCATGATGTCCGGCCCGAACATCCAGCTGCTGCGCGAGGTGGCCGAACGCACCGACGCCAAGGTGACCGCCTCCGGCGGCATCTCCAAGCTCGACGACCTGCGCGCCATCAAGGAACTGGCCGATTTGGGCGTGGACGCCGCAATCCTGGGCAAGTCCCTGTACGCGCGCGCCTTCACGCTTCAGGAAGCGCTGGAAGTTGCGAAGTAGTATCTTTGGCTCCCCTCTCAGAGGGGAGCTGGCAGGGAAGCTGACTGCGGGGAGCTTTACCCATGTGGGTGTGCTCCCCTCAGTCGTCTTGCGACGACAGCTCCCCTCAGCGAGGGGAGCCAAAACACTCGGATGCCTTCTTTGGAGAAGAGCGACCGCAGAACCTTATTACGCGCAGGGCAGCTCGCCCTTTTTGAGCAGCTTCTTGAAGACGGCGTAGTCCTCGTCGTTCTGCTCGGCGTAGGACACGGCGAACGAGTCGATGGCCTGATCGAATTCGTCCGTACCGCCCATGTAGTTGGCGATGGCGATGGAGTCACCGGTGCGGGCGTGCGCATGGGCCAGCGACCACGCGCACATGCGGGCCAGATCGTTCAGGCCCGAGGCATTGAGGTTGTCGATGTCGATGGACCCCTTGCCGTTCCACAGCTGACGCACGTAGTAATCGCGCTTGCGCCCGTCCTCGGCCATGAAGCTGGACCAGCCCAGCAGCACGTCCGCCGTGGATTGGATGAGCTTCTGTCCCTGCACCACGCGCTCGCCGTGCGTGGCGTACTTCGAGGCGCCGCAATAATGCTCCAGCACCGAGTAGGTGGCCTCCTTCATCTGGATCATCATCGGATCGTCGATGTCGCGGGCGATCCACACGGACGTCCAGGCGCGCTGGCCCACCGAGCCCACGCCCACCACCTTGCGGGCCGCATCCTGATAGCGCAGATGGTCGAACACCATGCGCCGGTCGTCGTACAGGGAATGGCGGTAGCTTTCGAACAGCGTGTCGATACGGGCCTGCAGCGCCTCCAGATCGGCGTAGTTGTCGAGCTCATTGATCGGCACCAGTTCGGGCGGATTCGACTTGAACCTCAGTTTGCCGTCCTCGTAATGGCACAGCTTGGCGGCGGCCGCGTCGTTATCCTTGAGCAGCGCCTTCATGGCCGCCTCGCGCAGCACGCGGGATCGCTTGGACCCGGTGGTCTCGAAGCGGTCCAGCGTCTCTTCGACGTCCAGATGCTCGTACCAGGCGTCCAGGTAATCCATTTCGGAGAACCACTTCATGCGCGTGCGATAGGTCTGCACGCACTGCCGCACGGCCGCACGGCGGTCCTTCTCCTTGATCTTGTTCGCACGGCCGCAGATCTCCACGGACACCGCGAGACGCTTCAGATCCCACTCCCACGGGCCGATCGCCGTCTCGTCGAAATCGTTGATGTCGAACACCAGACGGGCGGACGGGGAGCGGAAGATGCCGAAATTGCCGATATGCGCGTCACCCACGCACTGCACCGGGATGCCGGTGACCGGCGTCGAGGCCAGGTCGTTGGTCATGATGAGCACGGTGCCGCGGTAGAACGTGAAAGGACTGACGCTCATGCGCTTGTAACGCAGCGGAATCAGCTCCGGCACGCGGATGGCCGATTGCTCCTCCAGCAGTGCGATGGCCTCGCGCCGGCCCTCGCGCACCTGCCAGGCGGCGTGCGCGTTGAGCGGTGCCTTGGCGCGTGCGGCGATGCCGGCACGGGAACGTTCGCGTGGACTTGCCGCCTGCTTCCAGGACGTGACATCGACGGGCGGATTGGGGGACGGGGTGAGATGGTCTGCTACTTCGCTCATAGCACTACCTTAACGCTTCGGGGAACAGGCCGGCCGCATGCGCCAGGGGAGTGGCGTGCGACGTGGACGGCCTGGACGAACCGCATTCCGGGGTTCGTGAATCGGCCCCGAACGTCACACGGGATGTTAACGCCGGTCGTAACACGGCTATGGAACCATAGTCGATTATGGATAAACAGCAGGAGTTTGCGCTGCGCACGGTCGAAGAACGCGACGTGCGCTTTATACGTCTCTGGTTCACGGATGTGCTGGGAACACTGAAATCCGTGGCGATCGCTCCGGCGGAACTGGAAGCCGCGTTTGAGGAGGGTCTCGGCTTCGACGGTTCCGCCATCGAGGGCATGACCCGTGTCTCCGAAGACGATATGATCGTTCAGCCCGATCCCTCCACGTTCCAGATCCTGCCGTGGCGCGGCGGCCCGCAAGGCACCGCCCGCATGTTCTGCGACATCCTGACCCCGGACGGCGAACCCTCCCTCGGCGATCCGCGCCATGTGCTCAAGCGTGCGCTCGCCAAGGCCAAGGAGAAGGGCTTCACGTTCTACGTGCATCCCGAGATTGAGTTCTACCTGTTCGAAAGCCAGGACGACTGGTCCAAGGCGCCCACCCCGATCGACGAAGGCGGCTACTTCGACCATGTGCCGCGCAGCCCCGGCATGGACTTCCGCCGCGCCACCGTGAACATGCTCGAGCAGATGGGCATCTCGGTGGAGTACTCGCACCACGAGGCGGGCCCCGGCCAGAACGAGATCGACCTGCGCTACGCGGACGCGCTCACCACGGCCGACAACATCATGACCTTCCGTACCGTGGTCAAGGAGATCTCGCTGGAGCGCGGCATCCACGCGAGCTTCATGCCCAAGCCGCTGGCGGACGCCCCCGGTTCCGGCATGCACACGCACCTGAGCCTGTTCGAGGGTGATTCCAACGCCTTCTACGAGGCCGGTCAGGAATTCAACATGTCCCTGACCGCCCGCCAGTTCGCCGCCGGCATCCTCTACCATGCGGCGGAGATCTGCGCGGTGACCGACCAGTACGTCAACTCGTACAAGCGTCTGTGGGGCGGCAACGAGGCTCCGAGCTACATCTGCTGGGGCCACAACAACCGCTCCGCCCTGCTGCGCATCCCGCAGTACAAGCCGGGCAAGGGCAACTCCGCGCGCATGGAGTTCCGTGCGCTCGACCCGGTGGCCAACCCGTATCTGGCCTACTCCGTGCTGCTGGCCGCCGGCCTCGACGGCATCGACAAGCAGATGCAGTTGGGCGAACCCACCAGCGACGACGTCTGGGAGCTCACCGACGGCGAACGCCAGGCCATGGGCATCCAGCCGCTGCCGCGCTCGCTGGACGAGGCGCTGAAGATCATGGAGAAGTCCGACTTCGTGGCGGACGTGCTCGGCGAACACGCCTTCGGATACTTCCTGGACAACAAGCACCAGGAGTGGGAGGAGTACAACCAGCAGGTCACGCCGTTCGAGCTCAAGAAGTACCTGCCCAAGCTGTAGCCGTCTCTTTGGCTTGTGCTGAAGGCCTCCGCGTCGTTCGTTGTTCGGTTCGATGCGGAGGCCTTTCCTATGTCAGGCTCCCTTCTTTGAGGGGAGCTGTCAGCGAAGCTGACTGAGGGGAGTCCCGTCCCTATACGATGCTCCCTTCAGTCTCACTGCGTTCGACAGCTCCCCTCAGCGAGGGGAGCCTTTGCGGCATAGTCGCTCACTTCGCCTACAGACAGTCCACTGGACTGTCTGCTTTATGGCTCACCCTCAGAGAGGGAACAGACCTACCCCAGCGTGAACGTCGCGGTCAGCGGGGAGCTTTTCTCGTCATACGGCGTGAAGGTGACGGTGATGGGGGAGTCTTCATCGCGCAGCACCACCGCGTAGTCCACGGTCGTTTTGAGGCCCGGCCGCACATTGAGCAGGTATCCGTTGTCCACGAAACCGTCCGGCAGATCCATGTAATAGGCGTTCTCCAGTTGCACGCCGTTCTGCTTGATCTCGACCTTGCCGTAGCCGGACAGCGCATTGCTGACGTTCGATTCGTTGATCCAGTCGACGGAGACGATGGCGGTCGGCTCGTCGTCGATGTCGGATGCGGGACCGCGCCTGGCACCGGCCAGCCTGAGCGTCACGGTGTCGTATTCGTCGGAGCCGATGGTGGTCATGCCCCTGCGGTCGCCGTCCGTTGCCTGCGGCGCCGCGGGAATCGAATCGGAGTCGACCTGCGTCCAGGTGCCATCGCCGTTCGGGGTGAAGCCGGACACCACCAGCGGGCTGACGCTGTACCGGGCGTCCCGGTCGCTCTGCACGTAGATCGGTGTGGTTTCGTCGCGCAACGAATAGGCCAATGTCGTGGTGAGGCTGCCGCCCGGCGCGACGTCGGTCTGCATGGAATCGGCATCGTAGCCGGGCACGTCCCTGTCGCGGGAGAATGTGATCTGGTTCGTCTGCAGCCCGTTCTGATAGACCTCGGGCCAGGCGAGCGCGTCGAACGTCAGGGGCTTGTCGCTGGTGTTCGTCCATTCATAGGAGACGATCACCGTGGACCGCCCGTAATAGTCGGTCGGGCCGGACTTGGCGGAGGCGATGGTCATCGTGCCCTTGCCGTCGCCCGAACCATCGAGTATGTCGCCGGTGCGTTCCACGGTGGCCGGTGCGCCCGCCGTGCCGTCCGCGGTGTTGTCGCTACTACTGTCGTCATCCGCGGCCGTGTCGCCGCTGGAGCTACCTTCGCCACCGTCGGCGACCAGTGCCTGCCATGATCGGCCGAAGGAGGAGAACCAATCGGAACCACTGTCGAACAGCGGCCCGGCGAGACCCCACACCACGGCGCATATGATGACCACCCAAACGAATCCGTGACGCTTCTTGCGCGGCTGTTTGGCGCTCTGCCGCGCGACGACCTGATTCGGCTTGCGGAAGGAACTCCGGGAGGATGATGTGACGTTCGCGTTGGCGGCACGGTCGCTGCCGCCGTGATGTGAAGCGGGCCGTTTCGTCGGTGTGCTGCCGGATTGGTTGCTCCGACCGTCCCGGCCGCGCGCTGCGGACGAACCGCTTTTCGCCGGCTTGCGCGAGACGGAGGCCCATTCCTTGGCCCGCTGTTCGGCCAGGTCGCGCATCTGCTGCCTGGTCTCGACGATTCCGGACAGATACTCGGCCCGCTCGGACGGATCGATGTAGGAGGGCAGGCCATCCTCGAACGGGGAGACGTAATCGTCCTCATGCCGGAGCAATCCCATGCGCAGCCTCCTCGGTGCGGTTGCCTTGGTACTGCCACATCAGCGATTGATGGTTGTTCGCAAAGCCGTTCCCGAAATCCCGGGAACATATGCGATGGCAGAACCTTCTCGCTCCCTATTGTACGGGCGTTGCCCGCGTGTCTGAAGACCTTCGTTGTAGGGGTTGGCCAATACCATGCAACACGGAAGAAAGCAAAGGAGTCCGCCATGACCAACACCCCGGCGACCGCACCTCGCGAAACAACCGAAACCGCCAGGAACGACCGGTTCTTCACGCTGCCGGTCAACATCCTGATCTTCGCCAGCTTCATGCTGGGCCTGAGCGAGTTCGTGGTGGTCGGCATCCTGCCCGATATCGCGCAGGGACTCAAGGTCTCCGAGGTGACGGTGGGCAATCTGGTGGCCATCTTCGCCTTCGTGTACGCGCCCTGCACGCCGCTCGGCTCGGCGCTGACCGCCCGGTTCCCGCGTTTCCGCACCTATCTGACGCTGATGGGTGTCTTCCTGGCGGGCAACATCCTGTGCGCGTTCGCCCCGAACTATCCGGTACTGCTCGTGGCGCGACTGCTCATCGCCTCCGTGTCCGGCACGCTGGTGGCCATCGCCATGACGTTCGCCCCGGACGTGACCACGGACAAGTACCGCACCAAATTCATCGCCTGGGTGTTCTCCGGATTCTCCATCGCCTCCGTGGTCGGCGTGCCGATCGGCACCTCGGTGGCCAATGCGTTCGGCTGGCGTTGGACGTTCCACATGATCAACGTGCTCACCGTGATCCTGCTCATCGCCATGTTCCTGGTGCTGCCGCGCAACAGCCACATCATCAAGGTCGGCTTCCTCTCCCAGTTCCGTCTGTTCCTCGACCGCCGCATCCATCTGGGCGTGTTCGCCGTGGTGTTCGGAGCCGCGTCAAGCTACGTGTTCTACACCTACCTGACGCCGATCATGCGCGACGAGATCCACCTGCCCGAACAGTACGTGAGCCTGGGGCTCGTGGTGTACGGCGTGGCCTGCCTGTGCAGCAACCTGACCGCCGGCAAGCTCGCCGAACACGGCAGGGGAGTGGAGCCGCTCTACCATCTGCGCTGGGTGTTCCTCGTGCATGCCGTGCTGCTCGCCTCGCTGGCGCTGGCCCATTGGATCCCGCTCTACGGCGCCGTGCTGCTCGTGGTGCTCGGCCTGCTCATGTACCACTTCAATGCATCCTCGCAGGTGCTGTACATGGACGTCGCCGCGCAGTCGCATCCCGGCTCGATGAACCTGGCCTCCTCGCTCAATTCGATGTCCTTCAACATCGGCATCGCCATCGGCTCGGCGGTCGG
Organism: Bifidobacterium sp. SO4; assembly: GCF_018555355.1. Taxonomy (NCBI): domain Bacteria; kingdom Bacillati; phylum Actinomycetota; class Actinomycetes; order Bifidobacteriales; family Bifidobacteriaceae; genus Bifidobacterium; species Bifidobacterium sp. SO4. Next base: position 75,082 of record NZ_JAFEJP010000014.1, on the reverse strand, counting down.
AGGCCTCGCCAACGACTTTCTGGGCCTGACCTGGCTTGGCCCGGTGGGCGCGATTTTCGCCGTGCTCGGCATGGTCGTCACCATGCTCATGGGACCGTACGTGGGGCAGCATCCGGAGCGCTGAATCGCCAAGATCGATGCTGGGCCCGGACGTCGGGTTATGGCGCTGTCCGGCGCCGGGCTCAGCGTGCCGAACCGAACCAGCCCGTGTAGATAAGCGAGAAATTGCGGTTGCCGTAGCTGGAGCAGGCGTCCCCGGTGCCGGTGCCCGCGGCGAGGGCCGCCACATTCGGCTGGTAGGGCGTGTAGATGTAGAGCAACGCGGTCGCCTTGTTCTCGATGTACACCTGCGTGCCGCCGCACGCCTTATTCGGATGGTACTGGATGTAGTTGAGGTCGCCGGCACGATAGCCGTACTGCTCCTCATGCTCCAGGTAATAACGGTACCGTTTCGCGGCTCCGTACATCTGCTTGGCGAACCCGTCGTAGGCGGGGTCGCAGTCGGCGGTGTCCGGACAGCTCAGGCCCATCGCGGACCGCAACTGGAACGCGCTCGGGTTCACGGCCGTCACCAGATGCTGCTCCTTCTGCAGCACGGTGAGCAGCACCTTCTGGCTCACGCCGCACGCCGCGCCCGCGGCCGCGATGATGGCTGCGGCGCTTTGCCCCTTGCCTCCCGCATAGTCCTCGCACAGGCCGTCGCCCGATTCGTTTGTGGTGTCGAACGTCATGGATGCCAGTGAGCCGCCCTGCTGGTCGAGGAACGACTGGACCTCTGCCGCGCTCATGGCCGAACCGTTGAAGAACTGTCCGTCCGAAATGATGTCGCCGGGATTGAAATCGTAGGTCTGCGCCAGCTCCAGCTGCGCCTTCTCGGCGGCGATGACCGCCCCACGCCAACGTACGAAACGCACGGCGGCGATGACGAGCGCCACAATGACGATGACCGTCACCGAGGGAACCAGCACCATCTTCAGCTTGCCGAACCAGTTCGCACGGCGCCAGGCACGCTTCAGCGGCCCCGCCTTCCGCCGGCGGGCGCCGCCGGTCCGGTGTTGATTGCGGGAAGGCGACGATTTCGCGGCCTTGGCGCGAGATGCGGATGCACGGCCGGCCTTGGCGCTACGGCTCGTGAACGTTTTCCCGCGTCCGGCCGCGGTCTTCCCGGAGGCCGACGACGTGCCACGCCCGCGGCCTCCGGCGTTCCGCGAGGCCTTCGGAACCTTCCGATCGCTCACGCCAATGCTTTCTTGATGCGGTTCAGGGAAACCGGCCCCTTGGTGCCGATCTCCTGCGCCCACAGGCTCACGTAGAACTCCTCGAGCATCCAGCGGGCCTGCTCGGCCTTGCGCATCAGCTCCTCATGCTTCGGGCCCGCGGGCTCGGCCTTGGCGTGCGCCATGGCCTTGTCAACCAGCTGCCTGGCCTCGTCGGCCTGCCATGCCCATTTCACGTCGCGGTTCTTGTCCGTCTTCGCCTTGTTCAGTCGGCTCAGATCCGCCTTGAGATATCGGGCGATCGAGGTCAGCGCGTCCGGGGGAGTACGGCCCACGAATCCGGGGTGGACCAACGTGGCGATATGCTCGCGGATCGACTGGAGCACCGAAAGCATCGGCAGATCGGCCTTGCCGGACGTGGCCTTATCCACTTCGGCGTACGCCTTGAGAATGGCGATGACGTCATGGGCCACCTGGTAGACGGTGTCCTCGTACACCTCGCGCACGTCCAACACGGCGTTCGCCAGCGCCTCATCGTCCGCGAGCGTGTCCACCTTGGGCAGCAGGCGCTTGACCGCGGCCAGCTGCAGGTCCTCGACCAGATCCTTGGTGGACTTGTACGGCGCGGAGGCCAGCATAAGCGCCTCGGCGCCCAGCCAGCGCGAGGAGATGCGTTCGGCGGGCAGACGCAGGGCATCCAACGCGCCGCGCCACAGCATCGCAGCACGGGACTCCGTGGTGGCGCCGGCCTTGTGCAACAGATTGGCCTTCTGCACCAGTTTGCCCTGTTCGCCGGCCTGCTCGGCCTGCTTTTTGACCATCTGACGCGCGGAGGCCTCGGCCTGTTCGGCGAACTTGCGCTGCAAAGTCTTCAGATCCTTGGAAGTGCCCAGCACCTTGACCGGGCCGCGCGCATGCCTGCGGCCGCGCTGGTTGCGTCCGGCCGGCAGCTGCTGCTCCACCGCGAACGTGACCTTGAGATACGGCGAAAGCCGGTCGAAAAGCTCCGGTCCCAGAACCTCCGGGTGGATCTGCGCGCCCACGGTGGCGATGGCGGCCTTGGTGAACACGTGAGCCAGATCGGGCCAGACGCCTGCGGCCGTGCCGTCTGCGGGTTCGGGAGGCAGGTTCGGCTTCTGTTGCGAGCCGGAACCGGGAAGGTCCGGGTACTGTTCGTCGATCCAGTCGCGGATCTTGCGGGCGGCGTCCGGGGCGGGCACGAACTGCACGCGCAGCTGTTTGGGCAGCGCCTTGATCATCGACAGGATGAGCTCGTCCAGCAGACCCGGCACATTCCAGGTGAACTGTTCCGGGCTGATGCGTGAGAGCGCCTTCAACGGCACGTGCACGGTGACGCCGTCGGCGGGATCGGCCGGATCGTACACGTAGCTCAGCCGCAGATCGATGGGCTGACCGTCCGAGCCGAGCGTATGCCAGTGGTCCGGATAGTCGTCCAGGCTCACCGACTCGCTGGACGCCAGTCGCTCCACCTTGGCGGGATCGAAGGTGAGCAGGTCCGGATGCTCGTCGTGCTCGTGCTTCCACCACTTGGCCAGATCGGCCACGGACGTCACGTCTGCGGGGATCACCGCATTGTAGAAGTCGAACAGATCCTCGTCGGAGACGGTGTCCGCCAACTGGCGGGTGCGGCTCGCGTCGTCGGCCGCGTCCTCGAGGATGTCGCGGTTGCCGGCCACGAACTCGTCGTAGCTGAACCGCTGCTGGATGTCACCCTCGACCAGGCCTTGGCGGATGAGGAAATCACGGGCCTCAAGCGGGTTGATGCGCCCCCACTGCACCGTGCGGTCCTGCACGATGGGCAGACCGTACAGCAGCACGCGGGCGGTGGCCACCGCGGAGCCGCGCGAACCGGACCAGTGCGGCTCCGCGTACGTGGTGCGCGTGAGCTGTCCGGCCAGCGGCTCGGCCCACGCCGGATCGATGGCCGCGGAATACCGGGCCCACAGGCGCGAGGTCTCCACCAGCTCCGTGCTCATCACCCACGAGGGCGTCTTCTTGGCCACGGCGGAGGCCGGGAACAGCGCGAAATGCGTGCCGCGCGCGCCCTGGTACTCGTTCTTCGACTGCTTCTGCGCACGCTTCATGGCACGGGCGCGCGCGGCCCCGGTCAACCCCGCGAAATCGGAGGCCTTGGGCTCGCGCACCACCTGCATGCCCATCATGGACAGCAGGCCCGCCAGCATGGATTTGTGGATGCCGTCCGCATCCCACGCGCAGCACAGCGAATGCGCCGGCTGCTGGTTCAACGGCAACTGGCGGATCTCCAGGCCCGGTCGCGTGGAAGGCAGCGGGTCGCCCACGGTGAACTTGAGCTCCTTGCACATCTGCCTGAGCTGGGAGACCAGATCCTTCCACTGGCGCATCCTCAGCCAGCTGAAGTACTCGGTCTTGCAGATGCGGCGCAGCGCGTTGTTGCTCGGATCTCCGTCCGCCTGGAACACGCGGTCCCAGATGTTCAGGGCCGTCAGGAAGTCGCTGGTCTCATCCGCGTACCGGTTGTGGATGCGATCGGCCTCGTCGCGCTTGTCGTCCGGACGTTCGCGCGGATCCTGCAGGCTCAGGAAGGAGACGACCACGAGCACGGCCGCCAACGTATTGGGGGACGCGGTCTTCGCGGCCTCGATGACCATACGGCCGAGCCTGACGTCGATGGGGATGCGGGCCAGCTGACGGCCGATGTGCGTGAGCGTCACCTCGCCGCGTTTGCGGCCGATGGCCTTCAGCTCGGTGAGCTCGTTGAAACCGTCCGAGACGGCCTTCATGTCCGGCGGATCGATGAATCCGAAGTTCGTGACGTCCTCGGCCGTGCGCGCCACACCCACCGACAGCATGTGCAGCACCACCGCGCCCAGCGAGGTCCTCAGGATCTCCGGCTCGGTGAAGCGCGGGCGGGTCTCGTAATCCTCACGCGAATACAGTCGGATGGCGATGCCGTCCGCCACACGGCCGCATCGGCCGCTCCTCTGGTCTGCGCTGGCCTGGCTGATCGGCTCGATGGGCAGGCGCTGCACCTTGGCGGTCTTCGAATACCGGGAGATGCGCGCGGTACCCGGATCCACCACATACCGGATGCCGGGCACGGTCAGCGAGGTCTCGGCCACATTCGTGGCGATGACGATGCGTTGATGGGTATGCGATTCGAACACCTTGTGCTGGTCCGCGGCGGACAGGCGGGCGAACAGCGGCATGATCTCAATGGCGTCGGGGCGGCGCATGTCGTCGGCGCGGGGGCCGTAATGATGGCGCAGCGCGGACTCGAACTCGTGGATGTCGCGCTCGCCGGAGGCGAAGACCAGGATATCGCGCGGGCCTCGCTCATGCGAGGAGTGGATGACCAGCTCGGCACAGGCGCGGGCCACGGCGGTGGGCATGTCCGTGATGCCGTCGTCGGCGTAGGACGAACCACGGGAGCCGCGCGGACGGTCCGCATCGGATTCGGCGATGGCGTTCGCAAGCTCCTCGTAACCGGCGTCGCCGGGGCGGGCGCCCACGGCGAATCCCGGCACCTCGCGCATGAGCGCGGGCGCGGTGCCGAGCGGCTCGTACACCACCTGCACGGGGAACGTACGGCCGGACACCTCGATGACCGGCACCTTCTCGTGCAGCGCGTGCTCGAAATGCTCCTTGAACTTCACCGAATCGATGGTGGCGGAGGTGATCACGAGCTTCAGGTCGCGCCGGCGGGGCAGCAGGGCCGTCAGATAGCCGAGCAGGAAGTCGATGTTGAGGCTGCGTTCGTGCGCCTCGTCGATGATGATCGTATCGTACTGGCTCAGCTGCGGGTCACGCTGGATCTGGGCCAGCAGGATGCCGTCCGTGACCACCCTCAAGCGCGTCTTCGGCGAGCTTTCGTCCGTGAAGCGCACCTGATAGCCCACCTCGTCGCCCAGGCGCACGCCCATCTCCGAGGCGATGCGCTCGGCCACCGTGCGGGCGGCGATGCGGCGGGGCTGCGTGTGCACGATCTGACGGCCATGCGTGCCGCGGCCCAGTTCGAGCAGGATCTTCGGCAGCTGCGTGGTCTTGCCCGAGCCGGTCTGGCCCGAAACGATGACGACCTGGGAATGTTTGACCGCGTCGGCTATCTCATCGCGCGCGGAGGAAACCGGAAGTTCAGCGGGATACTCAAATTTCATGACGGACTTCAATGATACGGAAGCCCTTGGAGCTCGCGTATTTGCCCACCGTGAAGTCCTCGCCCAGCGCCTCGTCCAGCCAGGGGATGAGCGAATCGGAGCCGAGGTTCTTCTGCACCACCAGATAGGCGGCGCCGTTCGGCTTGAGTCTTGGCAGCCAGGCCATGAGCAGCGTGTGCAGCGCCTCCTTGCCGATGCGGATCGGCGGATTCGACCAGATCACGTCGAACGTGAGATCGGTGGGCGCGCTTTCGCAGAACTTCGGCTGGTCCGTCGCGGGCAGCGGAGTGCTGGACTCGTCCACCTGCACGGTATGGACGTTCGCGCAGCCGTTGGCCAGGGCGTTCGCACGGGTCAGATCCAGCGCGCGCTCGTTCACGTCCACGGCCCAGATGCGGGCTTCGGTGGATTCAAGGGCGAGGGACAGGGCGATCGGGCCCCAGCCGCAGCCCAGATCCAGGAAATCACCCTCGGCCGGAGGCTCCGGGGCATGCTTCAGCAGCACGGACGTGCCCAGATCCACGCGCGAGGCGGAGAACACGCCGTTCGAGACCTGCACGTGCGCATCCCGCCCGCGCAGCGTCACCTCCAACGTGCGTCGCACGTCCTTGGACGCGGGGTCCGCGGCGAAATACTGTTCGGCCATGTCTGCTGCTCCATTCCCGCGGTGGTTCGTCCGCGATCCGCGGCCCCTGGTCCGGGCCTGCCCTGATTCGTCCTGCGCGGCCCCATGGCAAGCGCCTTCCGTGGCCTTCCGATGATCGCCGCATCACGTCGCATGCCCGGTCTTGTCGGCATGTCACCTCACCTGATGATAATAAGGAGCCAGAGAAAACCGCGAAACCACGACCCGAGAGGCGCCCTTGACCGACCACAGCCAGTACACCGACATCACCCGCAGCGACACCGACGCCTCGCCGTCCGGCGTATTGGCGGACCAATCCGAGGTCCTGCTGGACGACAGCCGGCGCGTGGCGGGCTGGCATGAGGACTCCAACCAGGAATGGGAGGAGCGCGAGGCCCGCAACCAGCTCAAGCATGTGGCGGGCCTCGGCGAGCTGCAGGACGTCACCGAGGTCGAATACCGCAAGGTCAGGCTTGAGCGGGTGGTGCTCGTGGGCGTGTGGTCGTCGTACGAGACCACCCAGGCCAAGGCCGAGGAGTCGCTGAGGGAGCTGGCCGCGCTCGCCGAGACCGCCGGCGCCGTGGTGTGCGACGGCCTGCTGCAGCACCGCGCCCGCCCGGATGCCGCCACCTATGTGGGCAGCGGCAAGGCGCGCGAGATCGCGGACATCGTGGCCCGCGAGGAGGCCGACACCATCATCGTGGACGACGATCTGGCGCCGTCCCAGCGCCGTGCGCTCGAGGACGCGGCCAAGGTCAAGGTGGTGGACCGCACGGCGGTGATCCTGGACATCTTCGCCCAACACGCCACCTCGCGCGAAGGCAAGGCGCAGGTGGAACTGGCCCAGCTGCAGTACATGCTGCCCAGACTCCGCGGCTGGGGCGGATCGCTGTCCCGTCAGGCCGGTGGACGCGCGGCCGGAGCGGATGCCGGCATCGGCTCCCGAGGCCCCGGCGAGACCAAGATCGAGATGGACCGTCGTGTGATCCGCACGCGCATCGCCCGTCTCAAGCGCCAGATCCGCGAGATGGCGCCGGCGCGTGAGATCAAGCGCGGCTCGCGTCGCAGGTTCGGCCTGCCCACCGTGGCCGTGGTGGGCTATACGAACGCCGGCAAATCGTCCCTGACCAACCGGCTGACCGGTTCCCGCGAACTCGTGGAGAACGCGCTGTTCGCCACGCTGGACACGGCGGTGCGACGCGCCAGGACGCGCGACGGACGCGCCTATGCCTACGTGGACACGGTGGGCTTCGTGCGCCGTCTGCCCACTCAGCTGGTCGAGGCGTTCAAATCCACGCTGGAGGAGGTGGCCGAGGCCGACGTGATCCTGCACGTGGTGGACGGTTCCCACCCGGATCCGTTCTCCCAGATCGACGCCGTCAACGACGTGTTGGCGGATATCGAGGGGACCGCCTCGATTCCCCGCGTGCTGGTGTTCAACAAGGCCGACCAGATCGATCAGGCCGCGCGCGACCGCCTCGCCGCATTGCAGCCGGACGCGCATATCGTCTCGGCGTTCAGTGGTGAGGGGCTGGACGCGCTGCGTGATGCCGTGGAGGGGCTGCTGCCGGTGCCGCATGTGCATGTGCATGCGCTGCTGCCGTACACGGCCGGCGCGTTGCTCTCGCGCGTACGCGAATACGGCATGGTGTCCAAGGTGGAATACCGCGGCGACGGCGTGCTGCTCGAGGCGGACGTGGACGCGCATCTCGCCGCTCAGGTGGTCGAGGAATCCATTGGGGAGTGACGCAAATCACAGTTTGTGTGTGAGCGCTAACAATCGTTGGAAGATATACGGTTTTGTGATGAAAAGGCCCGGGCGTGCCGTAGGAAAACGTCGCACTGGGCTTATAGAGTAAAGGCGTAATAGATCAGGCCTGCCCTTGATGCAGACCGCCTTTGAAGAGAGGTTTACCTATCATGGCGGAAACTACCGTTAAGCCCACGAAGCTTGCTATTATCGGTGCCGGTGCCGTTGGTTCCACCCTTGCTTTCGCTGCCGCCCAGCGTGGCGTCGCCCGTGAGATCGTGCTCGAGGACATCGCCAAGGAGCGCGTGGAGGCCGAGGTGCTCGATATGCAGCACGGCTCCAGCTTCTACCCGACCGTTTCCATCGACGGCTCCGATGATCCCGAGATCTGCCGTGACGCCGACATGATCGTCATCACCGCCGGCCCGCGTCAGAAGCCCGGCCAGTCCCGTCTGGAGCTCGTCGGCGCCACCGTCAACATCCTCAAGGCCATCATGCCGGGCCTCGTCAAGGTCGCCCCGAACGCCATCTACATGCTCATCACCAACCCGGTCGACATCGCCACCCACGTGGCCCAGAAGCTCACCGGCCTGCCCGAGAACCAGGTCTTCGGTTCCGGCACCAACCTGGACTCCGCCCGTCTGCGCTTCCTGATCGCCCAGCAGACCGGTGTCAACGTCAAGAACGTCCACGCCTACATCGCCGGCGAGCACGGCGACTCCGAAGTCCCGCTGTGGGCCTCCGCCACCATCGGTGGCGTCCCGATGTGCGACTGGACCCCGCTGCCGGGCCACGAGCCGCTGGATGCCGCCAAGCGCGAGGAGATCCACCAGGAAGTCAAGAACGCCGCCTACAAGATCATCAACGGCAAGGGCGCCACCAACTACGCCATCGGCATGTCCGGCGTCGACATCGTCGAGGCCGTCCTGCACGACACCAACCGCATCCTGCCGGTGTCCTCCATGCTCAAGGACTTCCACGGCATCTCCGACATCTGCATGTCCGTGCCGACCCTCCTCAACCGCCAGGGCGTCAACACCGCCATCAACACCCCGGTCTCCGACAAGGAGCTCGCCGCCCTGAAGCGCTCCGCCGAGACGCTGAAGGAAACCGCCGCCCAGTTCGGCTTCTGATAAATATTTGATTGATGGAGCGTCCTCGTCGTCGCTGTTCGCTCGACGTACCTTCGTACGCCTTCGCTCACGCTCCTAGAGGCCGCACGCATCAATCAAATATTTATTCCTGGAAACGCTCTGCGGAGCGTCCTCGTCGTTACGGCAGACTCATCGTACCTTTGTACGCCTTCGTCTGCCGCGCCTAGAGGCCGCACACGCAGAGCGTTTTTTATGCCGTGATGAGGGTCTGATTCTTTGTGAATCAGACCCTTTGGCGTATGTGATGGCTTGTTATTTGTGGAGGTCGGGGGCGGAAGGGGTGGTGTAGCCTTCGGGCTCGAGCTGGAAGGTGGTGTGGGGGACCGATACGGGGAAGTGCTCGCGCAGGCAGTCCTGGAGCTGGGTGAGGATCTGGGCGGCCTGATCCATGGTGAGGCCGCGTTCCACCACCACGTGCGCCATGAGAATCGGCATGCCGGTGGACACGGTGCTGGCGTGCAGGTCATGGACGGCCACCACATGCGGCACGTTTTCCATATGCCTGCGCACCTGATCCAGATCAAGTCCCTCAGGGGTTTCCTCCAGCAGCACGCGCACGGCGTTGTGCAGCAGTTTGACGGCGCGCGGAATCATCAGCAGGGCGATCGCCGCACCGGCCACGGCGTCGAAGCCGCTCCAGCCGGTCGAAAGCATCACCAGTGCCGAGACCACGACCGCCACCGAACCGAGCGCGTCGTTCATGACCTCCAGGAACGCGGCCTTCATGTTCATATTGTCCTCGCGTTGCGAAGCGAGGATGAAAATGGAGACGACGTTCGCGGCCAGGCCCAGAATACCGACGAAAAGCAGCAGATCCACATCCGCTATCTCGGCGCGCGAGCCCCCGAACAGACGCATGCCTGCCTCCACCAGGGCATAGAGGCCCACGATGAGCAGAACCACCGCGCCCGCGGCCGCCGTGAGCACCTCAAGGCGGGCCCATCCCCAGGTGCGTGTGCTGTTCGGTTTACGGCGCATGAGCATGGCTGTGACCGTCGAGGCGATGAGCACCGACATATCGGTGAGCATATGGCCGGCGTCCACCAGCAATGCCAGCGAACCGGTGAGGAACGACGCCACGACTTCCACGAGGAACACCGTGCCGGTGACCGCCAAGGTGGCCATGAGCCTATGCTGATGGGCCTTCGAGGCCGGTGTCGAAGGCGATGCCGCGGTTGAATGCGTATGGGCCATGATTGCGGTTGACTCCTTGACGAGGGTATTGAATGAAATCGCTTCTCAATACCATTTGCGTTTTGTTCCCGATACGACGGAACCCCGGTCGTCGGACCGGGGTTCCCTGTGCTGGATGCCAGTGTAGCACCGTTTCGAACACGAGGGCCGTCACAGTTTGCGCAGAACGGTGACCACCTTGCCCATGATGGTGGCATGCGTGCCGTCGATGGGGGAGTATGCGGGGTTGTGGGGCATCAGCCAGACGTGGCCGTTGTCTTCGCGGAAGGTCTTGACGGTGGCCTCGTCGTCCAGCAGGGCGGCCACGATATCCCCGTTGACGGCGGACTGCTGTTCGCGCACCACCACGAAATCGCCGTCGCAGATCGCGGCATCCACCATGGAATCGCCATGAACCTCGAGCATGAACAGCTTGCCGGTGCCGGTGAGCCGTTCGGGCAGCCGCATGACATCATCCACATGCTGCTCGGCGGTGATGGGAACGCCGGCCGCAATCCGGCCCACCAGCGGGACATCCCTTGATTGGGTGATCGAGGCGCTGGGGAACTGGTAGATCTCTGCGGTGCCCTCGACGTCGACGATGCCCGGAGCCGCGGCGTCACCGCGTGGGCCTTCGGCGGGAACCGCGGCGCCTGCCACCACTTCGATGGCGCGGCCCTTGTTGGCGTTCATGCGAATGAAGCCCTTCTCCTCCAAGGTCTGCAGCTGATGCTTGACGGAGGAGGGGCTTTTGAGCCCCGCCGCCTCGCCGATTTCGCGGAAGGATGGGGCGAAACCCTGTTCGCTGATATGCGAACGGATGGCGTCCAGCACCTTGCGCTGGCGCTCGGTCAGCAGGGATTCGTCCGGCCGCTTGGGGGAGAAGGGGATGGTGCTCACGTCTGTTCCTTTCGTTCTGGAACCAGCATACCGTGAACACCAGGTAAAATCAAACATCTGTTCGAGTGTCGTCTTGACGTATTCGAACAGATGTGCCATCATGGGAACAACTGTTCGATAGAACGGTTGTTCGAGGAGGGTGTGATGATGTCTTGTTCGATGGTGAGCCAAGGTCATGGTGGGCGAAGCGCCGGTGCATGTCATGCGGGCGTGCATGCCGTCGTTGCGCGTCGGATGAAGGGGAGGAACGTTGCTGGAGCGTCGCCCGCCGATGGCATGAAGGGCGGCCGGCTGCGTGGCCGGCTGGTCGCTGGCCTGCTGGCGTTAATGCTGGCATGCACCGGTCTCGCCGCATGGACGGCGCAACCCGCGCAATCGGAGCCTGGGGCCATGCGGGTGACCAGCTACATAGTGCGTCCGGGGGATACGTTGTGGCTGTATGCATCGCGGATCACCCCTGCGGGGCAGGATGTCTCCCAGACCGTGGACCGGCTGATGGCGCTTAATGGTCTGGAGTCCAGTTCACTGCGTGCGGGGCAGCGGATCGTTGTGCCGGCCGAGTGAGCGAAACCCCCGCGATATCGTTTTTCCAGCAGGTCACGTTATTGTGGATGGCATGCATTGTCCTTTTTGCCAGAATCCAGACACCAAGGTCATCGACACCCGCATCAGCGATGATGGCCATTCCATTCGCCGTCGCCGCGTGTGCCCGGTCTGCAACCGCCGTTTCACCACGGTGGAGACCAGCATGCTGCTGGTCACCAAACGTTCGGGCGGTGCCGAACCGTTCAGCAGGGACAAGGTGATCACCGGCGTGCGCAAGGCTTGCCAGGGAAGACCGGTCAGGGAAGAGGACCTCAAGAAGCTGGGGCAGAAAGTGGAGGAGGACCTGCGCTCCAGGGGGCTTGCCGAGGTGAGCTCGGACGAGGTGGGCCGGGCCATTCTGAAGCCGTTGCGTGATCTGGATGAGGTGGCGTATCTGCGTTTCGCCAGCGTGTACCAGAACTTCTCGGGGCTGGAGGACTTCCAGAAGGCCATCGACGCGCTGCGCGAGTACGGCAACAAGTAGGCAAGACCCGTAAGCAATGGAGTCTGGTGATTCCGTGATCGTGCCGGTCATGGGTGTCGGCCGAACGACCCATAGACGGCCATGGCCGAGTCGATCGAGATGAAAACAGGGGCATCGCAATCTTGCGATGCCCCTGTCGTTAAGGAACGCTACACACCATCGGGCGTCAGCTGATGACGCGCATGCGTATGGTACCCTCGATGTTGCGCAGGGCCTCCAGCGTCGCCGCACTGGGCTTCTGGGCGACATCGGTCACCACGTAGCCGAGCTCGCCCTCGGTGGCCAGCGACTGGAAGGAGATGTTGATGTTCTCCTCGCCGAGCACACGGTTCACGCGGGCCAGCACGCCGGGCAGGTTGTCATGCAGGTGGGCGATGCGGCACACGCCCTTGCAGTCGCCGAGGTTGATCTGCGGCATGTTCACGGACAGGGACGTGGAACCCTTGAACCAGTAGTCCTCAAGGCGCTGGGACACGAAGTGGCCGATGGACTCCTGGGCCTCCAGCGTGGAACCGCCGATGTGCGGGGTCAGGATCATGTTGTCCTCTTCGGCCAGCGGGGTCTTGAACGGGTCGCCGCTCTTCTTAGGCTCCACCGGGAACACGTCCACGGCCGCGCCGGACAGGTGGCCGGAATCGAGATGGCGCTTGAGTGCGTCGAGATCCGCCACGAAGCCGCGCGAAAGGTTGATGAAGATGGAATCCTGCTTCATGTGCTCGAACTGGTCCTCGCCGAAGAAGCCGGTGTTCGACTTGCGGCCGTCCACATGGAGCGTGACCACGTCGGACTGTTCCAGCAGCTCGTTCAGGGTGTCGCAACGCTGGGCGTTGCCCAGTGCCAGCTTCTCCTCGATGTCGTAGAACACCACATGCATGCCGAGCGCCTCGGCCAGCACGGACAGCTGGGAACCGATGTTGCCGTAGCCGATGATGCCGAGCGTCTTGCCTCGCACCTCATGGGAGCCGGAGGCGGACTTGTCCCACATGCCGTGCTTGATGTGATGCGTGTGGGCGGGCACGCGGCGCAGCAGGCAGATGATGTCGCAGATCACCAGCTCCACCACGGAGCGGGTGTTGGAGTAGGGGGCGTTGAACACGGCGATGCCGCGCTTGCCGGCATGTGCCAGATCCACCTGGTTGGTGCCGATGCAGAAGCATCCCACGGCGCTCAGGTTCGGACGGGCGTCCAGCACACGGGCCGTGACGCTGGTCTTCGAACGCACGCCGACCAGATCCACGCCCTCCAGCGCGTCGATGAGCTCATCCTCGCTCAGGGCGCCCTTCATGGTTTCGACCTCGAATCCGTGGTTGCGCAACGAGGAGGCCGCGTCGGGATGAATGTTTTCCAATAACAATGCTTTGGGCATGTTTCCTCACCTTAGATGTTCAGGGACGTCTCGTCCGCGTTTGTCCGAACTATAACCAGACGCTGGGTGGGCCTGGTCATCGCCACATACAGGTCGGAGGCCGCCACCAGACGGCTCGGCGCGTCGTCCTCGATGCGGCCGGGCTCGACCACCACCACGGCGTCGAACTCAAGACCCTTGACCGTCTCCGTGCCGCAGACGCTGATCTGCTCGTCCCACTCGGGCTGGTCGGCCAGGCGACGGAACTCGGCCGGGTCGAGCCTGCCGGAGAGACGTTCGCGCACGGCGGCACGCACCGGGGCGATGAGGTCGTCCGGGCAGATCACGGCGATGCGGCCCGTGCCGTCCGAGGAGACGAACTGCTCGGCCAGGGCGACCGCCTGATCGGCCGTGGCGGCCAGCAGGTCGCCTTCGTCGGCCACCACATGCTTGGCCACCGATTCGGGGACGCTGCGCACCGCGTTGACGGTGGAGATGTACAGACCCTCGTCCTCGGCGAACCGGGAGGCCAGGTCGGAGACCTCCTTGGGGTTGCGGTAGTTGATGGTCAGCTCGTTGAGATCCCAGTGCGACGGGCCGAACAGACGGTTCATGGTCTTGTCCCAGCGGCGGGTGCCGCCCAGCGCCGAAGTCTGCGCCACGTCGCCCACGATGGTGAAGGAGCGGGAGGGGCAGCGCCGGATGAGCATGCGCCAGTCCATGGCCGTCAGCTCCTGCGCCTCGTCCACCACGATATGGCCGTACGTCCACTCGCGGTCGGCGGCCGCGCGCTGCGAGGTGAGCTCGGAATCGTCGCCGTTCATCTGGTCGAGCAGCATCTGGCTGGACACGATGCCCTGACCGAGGCCGGTGGACGCCAGCGTGTCCTTGGCGTACTGCTCCTCAGCGGCGCGGCGCGCGTCGGCGGCGGACTGCTTGGCCACCATCTTGGGGTCGGGACCCAGCAGATCCATCGCCTCGTCCAGCAGAGGGATGTCGGAACGGGTCAGCGGGGAGCCCTTCGGACGTGCCAGCGCGGCCACGTCCTCGTCGGTGAGCCAGCCGGCCAGGGACTTCAGACGTTCGGGGTGGGCGAACAGCTGGTCGATGAGCCAGGGACCGGTCATCGGCAGCCAGCACAGGTTCAGCGTCTTGCGCACCTGGTCGTTCATGCGCAGCAGCGACATCGCGCGGTTGAGCTCCGCCTGGTCGGGCGTGTAGTCGAGCTGTTCGGCGTAGCGGGCCTGCATGCTGGAGAGCATCGAACGGATGAAGGTCTCGCGGGCCTTGTTATGCGACTGGCGGGTGCGCTTGGCGTCCGTCTGGGCCTGTTCGATGTCTGCCGCGAGCATCGGCACCTGGATGCCGCTGATGGTCACGACCGGCAGGTTGGCGGGCACCCGGATGCGGGCCGCGATGGCGTTCGCCACCACCTGGGCCATACGGCGGTCGCCCTTGAGCTTGGCGGCGTGCGGCGAGTCCACGGCCGTGGCGCTGACGCCGGGAATGAGATCGGCGATGGTGCGGGAGACCACGCCGGTTTCGCCCAGCGAGGGCAGCACCTGGTCGATGTAATGCAGGAACGTGGAGCTGGGGCCCACCACGAGCACTCCGGAACGCTCCAACGTGCGACGATGCGTGTACAGCAGGTACGCCGCACGGTGCAGGGCCACGGCGGTCTTGCCGGTGCCGGGGCCGCCCTGGACCACCACCACGCGATTCAGGGCGGAACGGATGATGCGGTCCTGCTCGGCCTGGATGGTGGCCACGATATCGGTCATCTTGCCGGTGCGGCGCGAACTGAGCGAGGCCAGCAGCGCGCCCTCGCCGGTCAGCGTGCCGGCGGAGGAGGCCTTGCCCACCTGGTCGGAGTGCACGTCCAGCACCTCGTCCTCGACGCCGACCACCTCACGGAAGCTCAGGGTGATATGGCGGCGCATCACGATGTCGCCGTGGTTGGAGGGCGTCGCCTCATAGAAGGGCCGCGCCGCCTCCGCTCGCCAGTCGGTCAGAATCGGCTCGTGATCCGGACTGGACAGGCCGATGCGTCCGATGTAGTGGCGTTTGCCGTCCTTGGCGTCCAGGCGGCCGAACACCAGACGGTCCTCCACGCTGCGCAGCTGGGTGAGACGGTTCTCGTACATCGTGGCGAAGGAGTCCCGCTCGCTGCGCTGGGTGGGGGAGCCGTGCGATCCCGCCGCGCGCACGGTGTCCAGACGCTGCCACATCTCGGCGCGCAGGTCGTCCAGGCGTCCGTAGGCGCGATCCACCGCCTGCTGTTCCTCATGCAGCTGTGAGGCATAACTCGACATGCTTCTCTTCGATTCCAATCCGTGGGGTCAAAACTTCAAGGCATTCAAATCTACCGCACGGCCCCTACGTCAGCCGCCTGAGGTCGGGAGCATGCAGATGAAATTCCGGTGAATTCGCCGATCGTGCGAATCGGGACCGGTTCGGACTCGGTCCGGAACCGGCCTGAAAGCCCCCGACACGCGCGATGTACAGGGAAAAACATCCAAAAGGGTGAGCAAATCGTGTGCAAGTGGGGAAGAATGGGGAAGCGTGGGGTAAAGTGGTGAGCCAGTTGGGTGAAGTGTATCCATCAGGCGCGGCAAAGGAGGTGGAACCATGGTCGACGAGCGGCCGGCGCAGGACGCCGAAGCCAAGACCGAGGGTTCCTCGTCGTTCGCCGATTTCATGAACGGCATGCCACCGCTGCTGCTGGGCACCTACACTCCCAAGATCGACGCGAAGGGCCGCATGGCGTTGCCGGCCAAATTTCGCGCGCAGCTGGGCAAGGGCTTGGTCATGGCGCGCGGACAGGAACGCTGCGTCTACCTGCTGCCCTTCGAGGAGTTCCGCCGCATCGCCTCGCAGATCCAGCGCGTCTCGGTGGGCAACAAGGCCGCGCGCGAATACCTGCGCGTGTTCCTGTCCGGCGCCGTGGACCAGGAGCCGGACAAGCAGGGCCGCGTGCTCGTGCCGCAGATGCTGCGCGACTACGCCCATCTCGGCTCCGAAGTGGTGGTGATCGGCGTGGGCACCCGTGCCGAACTATGGAACAAGGAAGCCTGGGAGGCCTACCTGGCCGAGAAGGAAGAGGGATACGCCGATATTGCCGATGATGTTCTGCCGGAGGTGGAATTCTGATGATTGATGTGACGGCCATTCACCAGCCGGTGCTGCTCGCCGACTGCGTGGCGCTCATGACGCCCGCGCTGCAGCGGGAAGGCGCCGTGGCAGTGGACTGCACGCTCGGCCTGGCCGGCCATTCCACCGCGTTCCTCAAGGCCGCGCCCCAGGCCCGTCTCATCGGCATCGACCGTGACAGCGAGGCATTGGCGCTCGCCACCGAGCGCATGCGCCGGGAAGGCCTCGCCGACCGGTTCACGCCCGTGCACGCCGCGTTCGACCAGCTCGACCAGGTACTTGAGGATCAGGGCATCGAGCGCGTGGACGCCGTGTTCATGGATCTGGGCCTGTCCAGCCTGCAGATCGACGAGGCGGACCGAGGCTTCTCCTACTCCCATGACGCCCCGCTGGACATGCGCATGGACGTGAGTCAGGAACTGACCGCCGCGCGCATTCTCGCCACCTACGACGCCGCCCAGCTGACCCATATCTTCAAGGAATACGGCGAGGAACGCTTCTCCCGCCAGATCGCCCGCGAAATCGTGGCCCGCCGCGACAGGCAACCGTTCACCACCACCAGCCAGCTCAACGCATTGGTGGACGAGGTGGTGCCCCAGGCCCATCGTCCCGCGGGCAACCCCGCCAAGCGCGTGTTCCAGGCGCTGCGCATCGAGGTCAACGGCGAGCTGGACAAGCTCGCCTCGACGCTGCCGCAGGCCGCCAACCGCCTCAATGTGGGCGGCCGGCTCGTGGTGGAGTCCTACCACTCGCTGGAGGACAAGGCCGTCAAGTCGTTCATGGCCCAGGGACTGAGGATCGACGCCCCCGCTGACCTGCCCATCGTGCCGCCCGACGCCCAGCCGTTCTTCAGGGAACTGACCCGAGGTGCCATCAAGGCGGACGAGCAGGAGATCGCCTCCAACCCGAGATCGGCCTCCGTGCGATTGCGGGCCGTGGAGGTCAGCCGCGAGATTCCCGCACGCTGGCGCGCCCGTTTCGCCGAGACCGCCGAACACCCGAACCCGTCGGCGCGCAAGGTCGGCACACATCACGCAACACGTTCCAACACACGAGCCAACCGCGGCGAACGCCGCACTAGGAGGGGCTGATGGCAGCCAGCGCACGCAGCGTCCGGTCGAACGCCGCCTCGTCCAGCCGACCCGAATCCAAGACGCAGACCTCGTCCAGGCCGCAGCTGCGTCTGATCTCCGGCCAGCGCACCGAGACGCAGGGCAATATGGTCGCCCGCGTCATCGAATGGACACGCACCCGCAGCGCGCCGCTCGTCCATGTGGTCGTCGCCGTGGCCTTCCTGATGGCCACGCTCTTCGGCGCGCTCATGCTGCGCACCCAGATGGTCCAGAACTCGTTCGAGGCGGCGCAGATCGAAGCGCACATCAACGTGCTCACCCAGGACGTGGAGGACGACCAGGCCAAGCTCGACCAGCTCGTGGCCTCCCTGCCCGACAAGGCCAGCGACATGGGCATGGTGCCCCAGCAGGGATCCGTGTCCATCGACCTCAACGGATACAAGTCCAATGAAAGCGGGAAGTAAGTGAAGACCATCCAGCGCATCGTCCGGTTCGCCAAGGTGAAGACCTTCGCGTTCAAGTGCATCGCCGTGGGCACCGCACTCGCCCTGGTGGCCACCGCATGCGTGGCCCAGCTGGCATCCACCCAGCTCATCGGAGGACGCCAGACCGCGCAGGCCGCCACCGCCAGCCGTACGCTGACCGTGACCCTGAGCGCCAAGCGCGGACGCATCCTGGACACCAACGGCAACGTGCTCGCCCAGAGCGTGGAGCGCTACACCATCGTGGCCAACCCCGAGGCCGCACAGGAATTCGTGCCCATCACCTGCAACGACACCACCCGCGACTACTGCGACGAGATCGACGGCAAGCCCGTGGGCGCCACCGGCGCCGCGGCCGTGGGCCGTCTCCTGGCCAAGGCGCTGGGCATGAACGCCATGGAACTGGGCGCCAAGATGTCCGGCACCGGCCAGTACGTGGTCCTCAAAAAGGACGTGACCCCGCAGGTCAAGCGCAGCATCGACGCGCTGAACCTCGGCGGCATCGTCTGGGGCGAGCTCAGCAGCGAACGCCTGTACGCGGACGGCGAGATCCTGGGCTCCCTGCTCGGCGGCGTCAACGACGAAGGCACCGGTGTGGCCGGCATCGAGCAGATGGAAAACAAGGAGCTCACCGGCACCGACGGCCACCAGACCTACCAGCGTGGCAACGGCGGCGAGGAGATTCCCGGCACGATGACCGAATCCGTGGCCGCGAAGGACGGCTCCGACGTGACGCTCACCATCGACCGCGACGTGCAGTGGTACGTCAAGAAGGTCCTCAAGGAAGCCAAGTCCAAGTACGGCTCGCCGTGGGGCATCGCCGTGGTGCAGAACATCTCCAGCGGCGAGATCCTGGCGCTCGCCGACAGCGACGAGGTGGAGGCCGGCAGCGACGAGGCCAAGATGAGCACTTCTCGCGCCGTCTCCGAAACCTTCGAGCCCGGCTCGGTGGGCAAGGTCATCTCCATGTCCGGCTATCTGCAGACCGGCCTGCACAAGATGACCGACCAGCTCACGGTGCCGGACCACACCACCCAGGACGGCCAGACCATCAAGGATTCGTTCGACCATGGCAGCGAACGCTGGACGCTCGCCGGCATCCTGCAGAACTCCTCCAACGTGGGCATGGTGCTCGCCGGACTCGGCTTCACGGACGAGCAGCGTTATGAGTTCATGACCAAGTTCGGCATCGGCCAGTCCACCGGCCTGGGCCTGCCCGGCGAGTCCTCCGGCATGCTTACCAGTCCATCCTCCTGGGATCTGCGCACCCGCAACACCATCCTGTTCGGTCAGGGCTACACCGTCAACGCACTGCAGCTCAACAACGTGGTGGCCACCATCGCCAACAAGGGTGTCAAGCAGCAGCAATCCATCATCAAGTCCACCACCTCAACCGGCGGTACCACGTCCAAGACCGGCAAGGACACGGCCACGAGGGTGATCGACGAGGATGTGGCGGCCGACATGATGAACGCCATGGAATCCGTGGCGGAAAGCTACAGCAAGTTCGTCAAGGTCGATGGCTACCGCATGGCCGCCAAGTCCGGCACCGCCGAGGTGCAGGGTGCGGACGGCACGCTGTCCTCGATCATCTCCGATTACTCGGTGGTTATCCCGGCCGACAACCCGCGGTACGCGGTGACCGTGGTGCTCAAGGACCCGAGCGGCGTCTACGGCGGTCTGACGGCCGGCCCGGTCTCCGCCCAGATCTGTGAGTTCCTTATGCAGAAATACGAGGTCCCTGTCTCATCACCGCGTAAAAATGCTATCCCGGTCACGTGGTGAATGGCGCGGCAGAAAGGCGACAATCCATGAGTGCAGTGAGCGAATCCATCGCCCAGCGGATGACCTTGGGCATGCTGTCCCAACGGTACGGTCTTGAGATCGATCCGCCGTTCGCGGTCAACGTCACCGTCACCTCCCTCAGCGACAGCGTGGACACCGTGGTGCCCGGATCCCTGTTCATCTGCGGCAAGGACACCGCCGATCTGACGCAGGCGGAGCAGGCCGGCGCCTATGCGGCCCTGCTGCCGTACAGTCTCAAAAGCAAATGCCCGGAGATCGGCATCCCGAGGTTGTTCGGCACGCTCGACACGTCGCTGCTGGGCGATCTGGCTTCGGGATTCGCCGGTTCCCCATCCGGCACGATGGCCGTGTTCGTGGTGGCCGGCACCGACAAGGGCGAGGTCGATGCGGGCGCCGGCCAGCTTGCGGACTTCCTGCACATGCTGGGCAACCCCGTGGCCATCATCAGTTCCTCCGGATCCACCTCGATGACCCGTCCCCTGAACCTCACCTACCCGCTGGGCATCCTGGACATGCAGCGCACGCTCGCGGTGTGTGCCGAGGATGGCGTCGCGGCGGTGATCATCGCCATGGACGACGAGACGTTGCAGCCCCACGCCTTGGAATCGGTGAACGTGGACGTGCTGGGTTCCCAGCGTTCGGCCAACGCCGACGATCTGGCATCCCTGAAAAGCAAGTACGCCTTCGTGGCGGACGAGGACCTCGTGATGATCCACCCCACCCGGGAATCGGACGAAATGGCGGCCGAATCGCCGGTGGGCTCGAACATCATGCGCATGCGGCACATGTCGCTCGCCATCGCCATGGTGTTGGCGGCCGGTGTGCGCAGGAACAACGTGCGCAGCGCGCTCAGGGTGGCCAACAACCTGAAATAGCGGAACACGAATGGTATGGATGCCGGCTATGCCGCCGATGGAAGGATGATGACGGCGTGACCGGCGCGGACGGACATGAGCAGGAAGAACGAAAAGGAGCAGATGATATGGTGCCGATGAGTGTGGAGGAGATCGCCCAGGCGGTCTCCGGCCGTGTGATCGCGGGGGAGGGGCCTTTCGGAACGGCCACCGGTGCCGTGAGCGACTCGCGTGAGGCCAAGGACGGATCGGTGTTCGTGGCGATCAAGGGCGAGCATGTGGACGGCCACGACTTCGTGGCCAAGGTCGCCGCCCAGGGCGCGGTGGCCGCGATCGTTGACCATGAGGTCGAATCCGCCGGCCTGCCCCAGATCGTGGTGGCCGACACCGTCGATGCGCTGGGCGAACTGGCCCGCCACAACATCGCCCGCCGCCGCGAACTGCCGGGCGACTTCGACCTGATCGGCCTGACCGGCTCGGTGGGCAAGACCACCACCAAGGACCTCCTGTCCGCGCTGCTGTCCACCGTGGGCCCCACCGTGGCCCCGGTCGGCTCGTTCAACAACGAGATCGGCCTGCCGCTGACCGCGCTGAAGGTCGGCCCCGAGACCCGTTTCTTCGTGGCCGAAATGGGCGCGAGCCACATCGGCGAGATCGCGCGTCTGACCCGTATCGCCCCGCCGAACCTGGCCATCGTGCTCAAGGTGGGTGTGGCCCACCTCGGCGAATTCGGCTCCCGCGCACGCATCGCCCAGGCCAAAAGCGAGATCGTGCAGGGCCTGCTGCCCGGCGGCGTGGCCGTACTCAACGCCGACGACGACCATGTGGCGCCCATGGCGGCCCTGGCCCCCGGCGAGGTGGCCTGGTTCGGTCTGGAAGGCGGTCGTGAGCACGAGGTCATGGCCCGCGACATCACGTCCGACGAATCCGACCATGCCGAATTCACGCTGGTGACCGCCTCCGGAGACAGCGTGCCGGTGCATCTGGGCATTCCGGGCCGTCACAACGTGATGAACGCGCTGGCCGCCGCGACCGTGGCCCTGCGCTACGGCATGACGCCCGCGGCCGTGGCCGAGACCCTTGCCGCGCAGCACACCATCAGCCCGCACCGCATGGCGCTGAGCACCGTGACCCGCGGCGAAGCTTCCTTCACCCTCATCGACGACTCCTTCAACGCCAACCCCGACTCCATGAAGGCCGGCCTTGACGGGCTCAAGGCGTGGAGGCCGGCGGATGGCCGCACGCCTTTCCGCGTCGCCCTGCTGGGCGCCATGCTGGAACTCGGCCCGGACGAGACGGACCTGCACGCCCAGGTGGGCGCATACGCGGCCGGCCTTGGACTGGACGCCATCATCGCCGTGGGCTCGGCCAAGGACCCGCATCTGGACTCGCTGGCCGAGGCGCTGGCCTCCGGCGCCCGTGAAGCGGCCGTTGCAAACGGGCCCGCGATTCCGATCGACTGCGCGCACGACACCGACCAGGCCGAACGCCTCGTGCTGGATTTCGCGGCCGGGCACCCGGACATGGTGGTGCTCCTCAAGGGATCCCACGCCTCGGGACTGAGCGCGCTGGCCGAACGCTGGGCCAGGAACTGAACCAACGGAACAACGAGATAACGAGATAAAGGGAAGATCCACGTGATTGCTCTGATCATTGGAATGCTGGTGTCGCTGATCGTAACATTGGCCGGCACGCCGCTGCTGATTCGGCTGGTGCACAAACTGCACTACGGCCAGTACATCCGCCAGGACGGACCGCAGTCACATCTGGTCAAGCGCGGCACCCCCACGCTGGGCGGCGTGGTCATCAACTTCGCCATCCTGTTCGGCTGGGCGGCCTCCGCGCTCTACCGCTACCTGCATTCGGGCGACGTGCCCTCCTGGTCCGCGGTATTGGTGCTGTTCGCCATGCTCTCGATGGGCGTGCTCGGCTTCATCGACGACTTCGCCAAGGTGCGCAAGAAGCAGAACGAGGGCCTGACCGTGGGCGGCAAGTTCATCGGCCAGTTCATCTTCGCCACCATCTACGCCGTGCTGGCGCTCGTCATCCCCACCAAGACCGGCCTGCCCAGCGCGCAGCCCGGCATGAGCTTCATCGAGAAGCCGTTCTTCAGCTTCGACTTCGCCGGCCGCGCCGTGGCCATCATCCTGTTCGTGATCTGGGTGAACTTCCTGATGACCGCCTGGACCAACGCCGTGAACCTCACCGACGGCCTCGACGGCCTGGCCGCCGGTTCCTCGATGATCTCCTTCACCGGCTTCGGCATCATCGCCTTCTGGGAGAGCTACCACATCAAGGGCGGCGACCACGGCGGCTACTCGTACGCCGTGTCCGACCCGCTGGACCTGACCATCATCGCCGTGTGCGCGGCCGTGGCCTGCTTCGGATTCCTGTGGTACAACTCGAACCCCGCCTCCATCTTCATGGGCGACACCGGCTCGCTGGCCCTGGGTGGCCTGTTCGCGGCCCTGTCCATCGCCACGCACACCGAATTCCTGGCGGTGATCATGGGCGGCCTGTACGTCATGGAGGCCATGAGCGACGTGATCCAGGTGGGCTACTTCAAGATGACCCACAAGCGCGTGTTCAAAATGGCGCCCATCCACCACCATTTCGAACTGCTCGGCTGGACCGAGACCAAGGTGGTGGTCCGCTTCTGGATGATCGAACTGCTCTTCGTGCTGCTGGCGCTGACCATCTTCTACGGCGACTGGGTGACCCGCTCCGGCCTGCTGTTCAGCTAGCGGAAACGTGGACGGCCTATGCTCGCCCGCGGCAATGATTTCTAGGGAGGAACGATGCAAATCGAGAACAAGACGGTGGTGATCGCCGGACTGGGCGTGTCCGGCACCTCGCTGGCGGAGGTATTGAAGGAACGTGGCGCCCATGTGATCGGCGTGGACGAGCGCAAGCCCGGAGCCGACCTGCGCTCGTTCGACGACGTGGACTGGGACAAGGTCGACTACGTCATGTCCTCGCCGGTGTTCAACCCGCGCACCCCGTTCATCCTGGAGGCCCAGCGCCGCGGCATCCCGGTGATGAGCGAGGTCGAGTTCGCCTGGCGACTGCGCGTGGACAACGCACGCACCGGCCGTCCGGCGCCGTGGATCGGCATCACCGGCACCAACGGCAAGACCTCCACCACCGAGATGACCTCCGAGATGCTCAAGGCCTGCGGTCTGGACGCACCCACCGCCGGCAACATCGCCTCCGGGGACATGTCCATGAGCCTGTCCCGCTGCGCCACCAACCCCGCGCACGACGTGCTGTGCGTGGAGCTGAGCTCCTTCCAGCTGCACTTCACCGATTCGCTGGCCCTCGACTGCGCCGCGATCACCAACATCGCCGACGACCATCTCGACTGGCACGGCGGGCGCGAGAACTACGCGGCGGACAAGTCCAAGGTGTTCCACGGTGCCAGTCGCGTCATCGTCTACAACGCGCAGGACGCCAAGGTGAGCGCCCTGGCCGCCGAGGCGAACGTCGCCGAAGGCTGCCGCAGGGTGGGCTTCACGCTCGTGGCCCCCGAAGCCGGGCAGATCGGCATCGAGGATGGCTGGATAGTCGACAGGAGCGGCGTGGCCGGGGGCGTCGAAGGCGAGGCGACGCGCATCGCGCCCATCACCGACTTCAAACACCTCATGGAACCGGACGGCTCGCTCTACCCGCACCTCGTGGCCGACGCGCTGACCGCCCTCGCGCTCGTCCTGGGCTACGGCGCGGACCTCGCGACCGCATTGGACGCGCTGAAGGCGTTCAAGCCGGGCGGCCACCGCATCGAGACCGTGGCCGAGGCCAGGCTCGCCGACGGCGTGGTGCGCTTCGTGGACGATTCCAAGGCCACCAACGGCCATGCGGCCCGCGCCTCGCTCTCCAGCTTCCCCGCCAAGTCCGTGGTGTGGATCGCCGGAGGCCTGGCCAAGGGCAGCCGGTTCGAAGACCTCGTCAGGGACCAGGCGCACACCATCAAGGCCGTCGTCATCATCGGCAAGGACCAGCAGCCCATGCTCGACGCCTTCGCCACCCAGGCGCCGGACATCCCGCTCACCGTCATCGACCCCGCCGACAACGACACCGTGATGGACCGCGCCGTCGAGGCGTGTGGCAAATACGCCTCCGGCGGAAACATCGTGCTCATGGCCCCCGCCTGCGCATCCATGGATCAGTTCGTGTCCTACGCGGACCGCGGCAACCGGTTCGCGGCCGCCGCCCGCACCTGGAGCGAGGTGCATGGCCTCCACTGATCCCCGCCTGCGCGCCCTGCATAAGACTTCGGACCAGCCGGCTCTGGTCATCAGCGACTACACCGGCTGGCGCAGCCTGCTCAACCCCCTGTGGTGCTACCACGGCTTCCGCATGGCCGTGGTGGGCCTGACCGTCTTCGGCCTGATTATGGTCTTCTCCAGCTCCACGGTCACCATGGCCGCGCAGGGCAAGTCACCGTTCGTCCAGCTCATCAGCCAGGGCGGCTTCTGCGTGATCGGCCTGATCCTGGGCTTCATGGCCATGATGATGCCGGTGTCGTTCTGGCGCAGGGCCGGCATCGGCATCGTGCTGGCCGCCCAGATCCTGCAGCTGCTGACCTTCACGCCCCTGGGCATCGACGTCTACGGCAACAGGGGCTGGCTGAACCTGGGCTTCACCACCATCCAGCCGGCCGAGTTCATGAAGTTCGCCATGTGCGTCTGGCTGCCGTCATCGCTGCACGCCTGCGGCAGGTTCTACCGCAAGGAGGGCATCAAGGCGTACCGCTTCCCGCTGCTCGTCTACGGCATCGGACTCGCGCTCGTGGTGGGCGGCAAGGACCTCGGCACCGCCATGATCCTCATCTTCATCGGCGGTGTGGCGTTCCTGGTCTCCGGCTTCCCCGGCAAATGGATGGCGGTGGGCGCGGGATTGGCGGTCGCCATGGTCATCGTCCTGGCCGTCTCCAGCCCCAACCGCATGAAGCGCATCCTGGCCACCTACGGCGACTGTTCGGCCGCGGACGCGCAGCAGGTGTGCTATCAGTCCATCCACGCCAAATACGCCATCGCCTCCGGAGGCCTGCTGGGTCTGGGCATCGGCAATTCGCGTGAGAAATGGAACTACCTGCCCGCCGCACACAACGACTTCATCTACGCCATCATCGGCGAGGAGACCGGATTCGTGGGCTGCGCCATCGTGATCCTGTTCTTCGTGATCCTCGGCTGGTGCATGATCGCCGTGGCGCTGCAGGTGCCGGACCGCTACGTGTCCATGGTGCTCATGTGCGTGACCATCTGGATCGTGGGCCAGGCGCTCGTCAACATCGGCGTGGTGGTGGGCGTGTTCCCCGTGCTCGGCGTGCCCATGCCGTTCGTCTCCGCCGGCGGCTCGTCCATGATCATGTGCCTGTCCGCGGCGGGCCTCGTTGTGGGGCTTATGCGCGCGCAGCCGCAGATCAAACAGGCCCGACAGACGGTGTAGAGTACACTCGATAACCATGACTCAAGGCACACCCCATATCGTGTTGGCCGGCGGCGGAACCGCCGGCCATGTCAATCCTCTGCTCGCCGTGGCCGGCGCGATCCGTGAGATCGATCCGGCGGCCCAGGTCACCGTCATCGGCACCGCCGTGGGCCTCGAAAAGGATCTCGTGCCGCAGGCGGGCTACGAACTCGACACCATCGAAAAAGTGCCGTTCCCTCGCCGGCCCAACCTGTACATGCTCAGGTTCCCGGCCAAATGGAAGCGCGAGACCGCCAAGGTCCGCGCCATCCTCGAAAGCCGCAAGGCCGACGTGGTGGCCGGATTCGGCGGATACGCCTCGGCGCCCGTCTACGCCACCGCACACAGGATGGGCATCCCGATCGCCATCCACGAGCAGAACGCCCGTGCCGGCATGGCCAACAAGCTCGGCGCCCGCTGGGCCGACTTCATCGGCACCGTCTACGAGGGCACCGGCCTCAAACCACGCCAGGGAGCGGACATCGAGCGCGTTGGACTGCCGCTGCGCCCCGCCATCGCCCGACTGGCCAAGCGCATCGGCGAGGACCGCGACGGTCTGCGCCGCGAAGCCGCCGCACAGCTTGGCGTGGATCCCGCCCGTCCGCTGGTGCTGGTCACCGGCGGCTCCCTCGGCGCGCAAAGCCTCAACCGCGCCATCGCATCCTCGGCCCGTGAGCTGCTGGAACACGCCCAGATCATCCATCTGACCGGCCGCGGCAAGATCGACGAGGTCCGCACGTTGGCCACCGAATCCGCGGGAGCGGACGTATTGACCGGACTCGGTCCCGAATCGGCCGGTTCCGGCGACTACCATACGGCCGAATACCTGGAGCGCATCGACCTGGCCTTCGCCTGCGCCGATCTGGTGATCTGCCGCGCGGGCGCCGGATCCGTCTCCGAACTGGCCGCGCTGGGCCTGCCCGCCATCTACGTGCCCCTGCCCATCGGCAACGGTGAGCAGCGCTTCAACGCCGAGCCCGTGGTGAACGCGGGCGGCGGCCTTATGGTGGCGGACAGGGATCTGACCCCCGACTGGGTCAAAGGCCATGTGCCCGCCCTGCTCGCCGACCGGGAACGACTCGCGGGATTCGGCCGCAAGGCCTGGGAATACGGCATCCGTGACGCGGCCGAAGTCATGGCCCGCCATGTGCTCGCCCTCGCCGGTCGCCGCTGATGCGCATCCCGCCGGACGGACGGCGAGGGCGACCTAAGATATGTTCCGGAACATCTGTGTAAGGAGCGTCAGAAATTGACTCAACCCATCGTGCTTGACCCCACCCATGCCGCATTCGACGCATCGGCGAGGCCGGCGTACCTCGGTCCCACCCACTTCATCGGCATCGGCGGCGCCGGCATGAGCGTGCTCGCCGAGATGCTGCACGCCCAAGGGGTCGCCGTGGACGGCTCCGACCGCGAACGCAGCGCCAAGACCGACCGTCTCGCCGCACTCGGCATCACCGTGGAATTCGGCCAGCGCGCCGAGAACGTGGCCGGAGCGTCCACCGTGGTCTACTCCAGCGCCATCAAGCCGGACAACCCCGAAATCGTGGCCGCCGCCGAGGCCGGCGCGCGCATCGTGCACCGCAGCGACATCCTCGCCCTGCTCATGAACGGCAAGCAGGCCGTCACCGTGGCGGGCGCGCACGGCAAGACCACCACCAGTTCCATGCTCGCGCACATCCTCGTGAACACGGGCGAGGATCCGAGCTACGCCATCGGTGGCTCCATCCAGGGGCCGGACGGCACCACGCTGGATGGCGGCCATGCCGGAGCCGGCCAGGTGCTCGTGGCCGAGGCGGACGAATCCGACGGTAGCTTCGCCAAATACCACCCCACCATCGCCGTCATCACCAACACCGAAGCCGACCATCTCGACCATTACGGCGACGAGGCTCACTACCAGGCCGCGTTCGTGGACCATGCCGGCCACGCCACCGACCATGTGGTGATCTGCGCCGACGACAAGGACAACCTCGGCGTGATCGCCGACATGCCCGCCGACGTCAAGGCCCGCGTCATCGCCTACGGCACCGCGCCGGCCGGCGAATTGGCCTCCGATCTGGACTTCTCGGCCATCGCCGCCTACGTGCGCATCGTCTCCGAGACCGAGGCCGCCGGCAGCGGCAGCGAACGGTTCACGCTGGAGCTGCCCGCCGCGGTGACCGGGGACCAATCCGTGTCCCAGAACGTGGTGCTCAAGGTGCCCGGCATCCACAACGCGCGCAACGCCGCGGCCGCCATCACCGCCGCCGTGCTGCTCGGCGTGGCTCCCGAGGCCGCCGCGCAGGCCATCGCCGGCTTCCTGGGCGCATCCCGTAGGTTCCAGGTGCGCGGCACGGTCAAGCAGGTCACCGTGGTGGACGACTACGCCCACCATCCCACGGAGATCGCCGCGCTGCTCGACGCCGCACGACGCCGTTATCCGGAATCCGTCATCCGCGTGATCTTCCAGCCGCATCTGTTCTCCCGCACGAGGTTCTTCGCCCGCGAATTCGCCGAGGCGCTGGCCAAGGCGGACGACGTGATCGTCACCGGCATCTTCCCCGCCCGCGAAAAGCAGGAGGACTTCCCGGACGTCGGCCCGCAGACCATCGTGGACGCCGCCGCGGGGCTCAAGGACGCCTCCGCCGGCACCTGGATCCAGGCGGTGGGGGACATGTGCCTGGCCGCCAAGATGATGGCCATGCGTGCCCACCACGGCGACGTGGTGTTCACCGTGGGCGCGGGCGACATCACGGATATGGACGAGGTGCTGCTGACCGCGCTCGAGGCGCATCGCGAAAGCTGCGAGTGATGGCGGGACGTACCGTACGCTCCGCCGGCGGCTCCGGTGGCGCCAGACGTCCGCGCACGGTGGCCTCGCATGTGAACGAGAAGCCCCTGAAGGGCGAGGAACAGGCGGGACGCGCCGGCAGGACCGTCCGTCAGACCGGTTCGGTCTCCATGTCGTCCTCGTCGTTCCCCGCACAACCGGCCGCCAGCGCCGTGACCCGGCAGAACGTGCGTGCCGCGGCGCGTGTGGCGGGCAAGTCCGCCACGAAATCGCCGGCCAAGTCCGTTGCACGAGGCGTGACGCGGTCCACCGCCCAGTCCGGCGCGCGGTTCGTCTCGAAGCCTTCGGGACAGGGCGGTGCCGCCGCTTCGGCTTCGTCCGGGACGCACCAGGGCGCCAAGTCACCTTCACGCAATGCGTCCCGCTCGTTCAATCCCTTCGCAAGGACCGTGTCCAAGCCCGCGACGTCCCGTGCCGGCAAGCCACGTGCGGTGGCCTCGCATCATGACGGGGAGTCGGCGAGGGTCCGAGGACGTGGCGCTGCCCCGGTCGAGCGCCCGTCATCCACCGACGTGACGGTGGCCAAGGGACAGGCCGGCGCATTCGTGGACGCCCGCCGCCTGCGCAGCGAGGACTACGTGACCGAGACCCTGCACCAGACCACCGGCATGCTCGGCATCGCAT
This sequence comes from Bifidobacterium sp. SO4, assembly GCF_018555355.1. Classification (NCBI taxonomy): domain Bacteria; kingdom Bacillati; phylum Actinomycetota; class Actinomycetes; order Bifidobacteriales; family Bifidobacteriaceae; genus Bifidobacterium; species Bifidobacterium sp. SO4. Next base: position 45,401 of record NZ_JAFEJP010000014.1, on the reverse strand, counting down.
CGCGTCCGAAGGTGGTGGACTTCACCGAACGTGCCAAGGAACGCAAGCGCGCCAGTGCCCGTGTGATCGCCGTCCACGTGCTCGCGGCACTTGCCGGCATCGCCGTGCTGGCCGGGCTGACCTGGCTCCTGTTCTTCTCCACCGTGTTCCGCCTGGAAACCGGGGCGATCAGCGTGACCGGCGCCAACGAATGGGTGAGTGCCCAGACCATTCACGCCATCGCGGACAAGCAGGCCGGCAAGTCGCTGTTCCTGGTCTCCACGAACGACGTGGCGAACCAGCTCAAGGACATTCCCGGAGTGTCCGAAGCCAAGGTCTCACGGCGATTCCCGAAGGCCATGAGCGTCGAGATCACCGCGCAGAAGCCCGCCGCCATGCTCAAAAGCGGTGATACGCTGACCGCGGTGGATGCCGAGGCCCGCGTGCTCAATTCGGTCTCGTCCAAGGACGTGGATGGCATTCCGGTCATCGAGGTCAAGGACGTGGAGACGAGCCTGAAGAACCGCTCGGTCAAGGAGGCGCTGACCATCCTGGGGGCTCTGCCCGAATCGATGCGCCAGCAGATCTCCAAGGTGACCGCCGAGACGCAGGACTCCGTGACCACCACGTTGGACGGCGGCGAACGGGTGATCGTCTGGGGCGATTCCTCCCAGCTCAAGCTCAAGATGGCCGTGGTGGACAAGATCATCAACGATCCGAACGTGATAGGGGAGCGGCATCAGGTGGATGTCTCCGCGCCGCTCAAACCGATCATCAAATGATTTCGTCCAGCGCGTACGGCTTGCGCGGTCGGACGAACGGGTGTATCTTGAAAAGTCCGGCTGAAAAGTCGGATGCTTGATAATTCAAGATTGGGGTCGATCGGTTTCGACGGTGACCTGTTCGCTGCAGGGAAGCGTGCCGAGAACGCCGGGTCCGCTCGTGGATGACCCCGGCAAAAGAATAAGTGCTAAATCTAACCGCACTGAGTTCGCTCTCGCTGCCTGAGCTTCGCGCCAGGATTAACCAGTGAGCAGCCGCTCCGTTCACTCTCTCTCGTCTTTGGGGGGATGCTGAGCGTCGTTAAGAAGACTTGCTGATGTAGCTGAGCCTCAGGGCTGCATCGGGACTTTTACTGCGGATATGCTCGCCATCGGTTGTCTGCGACACAGATGGGGGGCAGAAAAACCGCCGCACGGCCAGCAGACTACGCACGTAGAAGACTGCGGGCTCGGTCATCGGACCGGGGTTCAATTCCCCGCGACTCCACCATGAAAGGCGTCGTTCCCCGAAAGGGGAGCGGCGCCTTTTTTCGTATTGAAACAATGTCCCGACCGGGCCCGATCTTGGCGGCATGATCGGCGACATACGTTAAAGGCTCTGTTAAGACAAGATTGACATGGCCCTCATTTTGGCTCCCCTTGTCAGGGGAGCTGTCGGTGAAGCCGACTGAGGGGTAGCCAGACATGGGTTCATGTCAATCTTGGTCTAACAGAACCTACGAAAAAACCGCCGTCCCGATGGGGGAGCGGCGGTTTTTCAAAGTCCGAGGTCAGTCAGCGCGGACCGACCGGGAACCGGTGAAGGCGATCAGGCCTTCTTGCCTTCGAGGATCTTGTAGCCGAAGCCCATGACCAGCACGTAGAGGCAGCCGACGGCCATCACGAGGATGCCACCGAACTGGCCGGCCGCGTCGGCGGCCACACCCATGATCGGCGGGAAGATGGCGCCACCGATCAGACCCATGAGCATGAGGCCGGAGATCTCGTTCTGACGATCCGGACGGTACATCAGGGCGTGGGACAGGAACAGGGAGAACACGTTGGAGTTACCGAAGCCGACCAGGGCCACGGCGACCCAGAACAGCCAGACCGGCGGGTTGTCCTGCACGAGGGCGAAGATCGCGAAGCAGACGGCGGACAGGGTCATGATGACGCCGCAGATGCGCAGGCCGACCTTGTTGGAGATCTTCTGGAGCACGATGCCGCCGGTGAAGCAGCCGATCATACGGGCGATGAAGTAGACCATGGTGGCGGTGGCGGCGATCTCGGTGAACTGGTCGCCGGTGTGCTCGGTCAGGATACGCGGTGCCTGGGCGTTGATGCCGACGTCCACACCCACGTGGGCCACGATGCCGAGGAAGCACAGGAACACGATGGCGTCGGAGAACAGGAGCTTGAAGCAGCGGCCGATGGTGGTGGTGCCGGCGTCCGGGGCGGGCTCCTCGATCTTGTCGAAGGCCAGCAGGATGTAGCCGATGATGCCGATGACGAAGTAGATCACGAACAGGATCCACCACATGCCGAGCTTGGTGGCGCCCCAGATGGCGATGTACGGGGCGAACAGGGAGGCGAAGGCCTTGACGAACTGGCCGGTGGTCAGCGTGGAGGCGAGCTTGTCACCCTTGACGAAGACGGTCAGCAGCGGGTTCAGGGACACCTGCATAAGGGTGTTGCCGATGCCGAGGAAGGCGAAGGAGATGACGATCAGGACGAGGCGGGCGGTGCCGGAGAGCGCCACGTAGGCGATGATCGGCAGGGCCATGGCCACGAGGGTCACGAGGATGGACCACAGCACGGTCTTGCGGCGGCCGATCTTGTTCATCAGCATGCCGGTGGGCACGGAGAAGATGAGGAACCAGAAGAACACCATCGTGGTGAACAGGTTCGCGGTGCCGTCGGCCAGTGCGAACTCGCCCTTGACGTAGTTCGTCGCGGTGCCGACCAGGTCGACGAAGCCCATGACGAAGAAGGCGAACATCACCGGCAGGATCTTGGCGAATCCGGCGTTGCCGGTCTTGGTGGTTTCGTTGCTCATTATGAATCCCTTTTTCTTAACTGCAATGAGGCAATGAATCTGTGTCGATATTCAGTTATGTTCCGGCCTGCGTCGGCCGGGTTTTCCGCGTCAATCGGGTATGGCTCACGCTGGGGAAGCGTGTTTTGGTTATGCATCCGAAGCGGCGTTGCCTCGGCGTGAGCCATACCCGAAAGCGGGAGGAAAGGAGGTTATCGGGCGGGTGCTAACGACCCGCGGGATGGGATGGAAGAGGTCGACTCACTTGCCGGCTTCGGCGAGGTAGTCGGGCATCTGCTCCGGGTAGTCCGGCCAGGCGCCGGCCTGAGTGCACACGAAGGCGGCGGTGTTGACGGCCTTGCGGTGAGCCTCGGAGAGGGAGTCGCCCAGCAGGGTGCGGGCGGTGAAGGTGCCGGAGAAGGAATCGCCAGCGCCGACGGTGTCCACGACCTCGACGTGCGGGGTGTCCACGGTGGAGGACTCGCCCTTGCGGGAGATGATGGTGGAGTAGGCGGAACCGGCGGTCAGGATCACGTAGTCCAAGTTGAACTCGTCCAGGAACCAACGGCAGGCGTCCTCACCGGAGGTGCCGCGGATGTCGAACATGTCGCGCAGGAGCAGCAGCTCCTCGTCGTTGATCTTGAAGACGGTGGAGTAGCCCAGCAGCTCCTCGATGAGCTCCTTGGAGTAGTGGTCGCCGCGCAGGTTGATGTCGAAGAACTTCATCGCGCCCGGCTTGGTCTGCTTGAGCAGCTCGGTGATGGTGGCGTGGGACTCGGGGGAGCGCAGGGCCAGGGTGCCGAAGCAGACGGCGTCCGCCTTGGAGACCACGTCGATGAGCTGGCGGGTGTAGGCGATGTGATCCCAGGCCACGCCCTTGACGATGGTGTACTCCGGGATGCCGTTCTTCAGGGCCACCTCGACGGTGGAGGTCGGCCAGGCGTTGCGCTGGATGATGGTGTTGATGCCGGCTTCCTCGGCCTTGGCCACCAGTTCGTCGCCGAGCTCATCCTCGCCGACCGCGCTGACGGACCAGCCCTCGGCACCGTTCTTCATCGCGTGGTAGGCGAAGTTCACCGGAGCGCCGCCGGCGCGCTTGCCGCCCGGCAGCATATCCCACAGCAGCTCACCCAGGCTCAGAACGATCGGGTTAGACATGGTTGTTTCCTTTCCTTTGTTTGGTTTCTTCCGTAGGGAAAATCTTTGTTTTATCCGCGTCCCGCGTCGTCACGAGACGTCGAAGAACATCGAGGGATGTTCCAGGAATTGTGTGACCGCCACGGCTGCGGCGCCGGAGACGGCCGCGTCCGCCGACAGTGTGGACAGGGTGATGGAAGTCGTTTCGTTGAGTTCGGGGATGGACCGTTCGTCCACCGTGCGGCGCACCTCGTCGAGCAGCAGCGGGCCCGCTTCGGCCACGATGTCGCCGATGATGATGTGCCGGGGATTGAAGCCGTTGAAGATGGTCACGCAACCGTAGCCGACGTAGCGTCCGATTTCGCGGATCATCTCTCGGGCGCGTTCGTCGCCCTCGCGGGCCTTGGCGAACAGCGCGCGCACCGCATCGGTGTGGGTCATGGCCGCGGCTCCCGGCACCACCTCGCCGTCCTCGATGAGCATGTCATGGATGGCGGGGGTGGAGCAGTAGCGCTCGAGGCAGCCGACGTTGCCGCAGTCGCACGGACGGCCGTTGACGTCGATGGAGATGTGGCCGATTTCGGTGGCGGCGCCGAGGTAGCCGTTGATGAGGCGGCCGTTGTCGATGACGCCGAGGCCGACGCCCTCGCCGAGCAGGTAGTAGGAGAGGTTGGCCTCCGTGTGGACGGCCGGGTCGAACAGGTAGTGGGCCAGGGCGCCGGCGCGGGCGTCCTGCTCGGTGAACACCGGCACGCGGAAGGCGGCGGAGAATTCCTTGATGAAGTTAATCCTGCGCCAGCCCTGCATGCTGGAGACCACGGCGGTGCGGCCTCCGTTGCGCAGGTAGGGGCCCGGCACGGCCATGCCGACGGCGACGATGGACGGGTCATCCGCTAGCAGCTGCGTGATGCGCTCGTGGATGATGGCGATGGTGTCGTCGATGGTGTTGTCGTAGACGGTGGGCAGGTTCTCAAGGCTCAGGGCGTTGCCGCACAGGTCGAACACGCCGATCTGGACGAGCGAGCGCGCGAACTTGATGCCGATGATGCGGAATCGGGCGGTGTCGAGCTCCAGACCGATGGAACGGCGGTTCTTGGAGCCTTCGATGTCGCCGGTCTCCTCGATGACGCCGGCCTCGATGAGACGGGCGGTGATCTTGGTGATGGCGGCGGGGGTCAGGTCCAGGGCCTTGGCGATCTGGGCGCGGGAGCTGATGCCGTTGTGGTACAGGTGCTTGAGGATGCGGGAACGGTTCGATTCGGAGACGGTGGCACGGGACTTGGCCGGATTGGCTTCGATCGCCATGATGGTCATGTGTCCTCCTTGCCGTGCGTCGTCGCGAGTGGTTCACACTCAGCATTGAATCTAAACTTGGTTAAGATGTTAACGCGGTTAATGTATTAACGCAACGAAGCGATGCGGCGGCGTGTCGCGTGCGCGCCCGCGGGGACTGGGGTCTAGCGGTGTATCACATGTTTCGCGAGTGTTTCCGTTTGATGTAAAGAATGTTGACAAATAGGCCGATTTCGCGGAGTATCGCGAAATGTCACCGTTTACACGGCAAGGCTGGAGAAGTGGACACGCGGTTAATGTAAAGGTAGTTGACATTGACGCTTTCGCGCCGTACCCTGAACGTAGTTGCCAAGGAAGAACGGCAACGAACCAAGCTCGAAGAGGAGTAGGAACATGGTTTCATTCAACAAGCGACTTATGGCCGGTCTGGCCGCGGTGGCCGCTCTGTCCATGGGACTGGCCGGATGCGGTTCCCAGTCGAACACCGGAACCAGCGAGGGTGATTCGTCCGACGGCGGCGTCGTGAACATCACCTACATGCATCGTCTGCCCGATAACGACGGCATGGTGCTGGTCAACGACATCGTGGCCAAGTGGAACAAGGAGCACCCGGACATCCAGGTCAAGGCCACCAAGTTCGACGGCAAGGCCTCCGAGATGATCAAGAAGCTCGAGACCGACGTCAAGTCCGGCGAGGCCCCCGATCTGGCCCAGGTCGGCTACGCCGAGCTGCCCGAGGTCTTCACCAAGGGCATGCTGCAGGACGTGACCCAGTACGCCGAGCAGTACAAGAACGATTTCGCCTCCGGCCCGTACTCCCTGGTGCAGGTGGACGGCAAGGCCTACGGCCTGCCGCAGGACACCGGCCCGCTGGTCTACTTCTACAACAAGGCCGAGTTCGAGAAGCTCGGCATCACCGAGGTCCCGCAGAGCGCCAGCGACTTCATCGCCGCGGCCAAGAAGGCCGCCGCCGCCGGCAAGTACATCATGTCCTACCAGCCCGATGAGGCCGGCAACATGATCTCCGGCCTGGCCGGCGCCTCCGGCGGCTGGTACAAGGTCAAGGACAACGCCTGGGTGGTCAACACCGAGACGGACGGCTCCAAGGCCGTGGCCGACTTCTACCAGCAGCTGCTCGACGCCAAGGCCGTGACCACCAACCCGCGTTGGGATCCGACCTTCGACGCCTCCATCAAGAACGGTGAGCTGATCGGCACCGTGGCCGCCGCCTGGGAGGCCCCGCTGTTCATGACCTCCTCCGGCGGCACCGGCTCCGGCGAATGGCAGGTCGCCCAGCTCGGCGATTGGTTCGGCAACGCCGGCAAGACCGGCCCCGACGGCGGCTCCGCCGTGGCCGTGCTGAAGAACTCGAAGCACCCGAAGGAAGCCATGGAGTTCCTGGATTGGTTCAACACCCAGATCTCCGACCTGGTCTCCCAGGGCCTGGTCCCGGCGGCCACCACCGAGGACGCCAAGACCCCGGATGACTGGTCGACCTTCTTCGGCGGCCAGGACATCATGTCCGAGTTCAAGACCGCGAACAACAACATGGGCGACTTCACCTACATGCCCGGCTTCTCCGCCGTCGCCGCGAAGATGAACGAGACCGCCGCCAAGGCCTCCGACGGCTCCGGCAAGGTCGCGGACATCTTCTCCGAGGCACAGACCACGTCCGTCGACACGCTGAAGAACCTGGGCCTGTCCGTAGCCGAGTAACGGTCGGTCCGCCGGGGCCTTTACCGGAAAGAGACTGACTGTTCCACACACCGAAAGGCCGGAGTTCATCGCTCCGGCCTTTCTTTATGAAGGGCGGCCCGGCTGCCGTTCGAGGTATCGCCGCCGCCCGCAACGAATCTTTTTGTATCCCGCACTGTTCTTTGAAAGACAGGTTTCCTATGACTGCAACAACGCAACCGGCGAAGACGGGGGTCGCCAAGCGTGCCGCCAAGCCGAAGCGGTCGGATGCCGCACGGCGTGAGAACCGCACCGGCTGGGCCTTCATGGCGCCCTTCGCCATCCTGTTCGCCCTGGTGTTCATCCTGCCCATCGTCTGGGCCATCTATTCCAGCTTCTTCCGCCAGGTCACCGTGGGCGGTGGCGCTTACGGCGGCGGCGAACTGGTCAACAAGTTCGTCGGACTGCAGAACTTCCAGTACGTGATCACGTCCGGCGCGTTCTGGGCCGGCGTGGGCAGGGTGGTCATCTACACCCTGATCCAGGTGCCGATCATGATCATCGCCGCACTGGCGCTGGCCATGCTCGTCGACTCGTACATCGTCAAGCACATCACCGCCTTCCGCCTCGGCTACTTCCTGCCGTACGCCATCCCCGGCGTGGTGGCCTCCATCATCTGGGTCTACCTGTACAACGGCCAGATCTCGCCGATCGTCAAGGGCCTTGCCGCCCTGGGCATCAAGGTGAACTTCTTCGCCGACAACGTGGTCCTGGGCTCGATGGCCAACATCACCACCTGGACCTTCACCGGCTACAACATGCTGATCTTCCTCGCGGCCCTCCAGGCCATCCCGCACGACCTGTACGAGGCGGCCCGCATCGACGGCGCCAACGGCTTCCAGATCGCCATGAAGATCAAGCTGCCGAACGTGCGCGCCGCGGCCCTGCTCGCCATGCTGCTGTCCATCGTGGGCACCATCCAGCTGTTCAACGAGCCGCAGGTCATGACCATCTCCGACCCGAGCATCTCCAAGTCGTACACCCCGATGATGATGGCCCTCAACACCTCGCAGGGCACCTTGACGCCGGGCGGCGACGGACCCGCATCCGCCGTGGCCATCGTCATGGCATTGATCGCGGGCGTGCTCGCCGTGGCGTACACGCTGGTTGAAAGGAAGGTGAACGCGGAATGAGCGCCGTGAACGTCGATAGCAAGGAGGCCCGTGCCGCCGCGCGTGCCCGCAAGAAGGCCGACAAGATCCGTGACCAGCATGCCAACGACCTGCCCCGTTCCATGCAGCCCTCCGCGCTGGTCAAGACCGTCACCGTCGTGGTGCTGGTCGCCGCGCTGATCTACTTCCTGTTCCCGATCTACTGGGCCATCATCGCCTCCACGAAGACCCCGAGCGAGATGACCGGCAGCAACGGCCTGTGGTTCGCGGTCGGCATCACCGACCTGCCGGGCGCCATTGCCAAGAACTACTCCACGCTGCTGGGCTGGACCCGAGGCCAGTTCTGGCGCTGGGTGCTCAACTCGCTGGTCTACTCCGGCGTCTCCGCCCTGATCGGCACGCTCGTGGCCGTCATGGCCGGCTACGCCACCGCCAAGTTCAACTTCCGCGGCAAGAACATCGCCATCGGCGTGATCATGGGCTGCATGCTCATGCCCGCCGCGCTGCTGACCATCCCGCAGTACTCGATCTTCCATGCCGTGCACCTGACCAACACGATGCTCTCGATCATCATCCCGTGCTGCGTCTCCCCGTTCGGCTTCTTCCTGGGCCGCGTGTACGCGCAGACCTCGGTGCCGAACGAACTGCTGGAGGCGGCCCGCATCGACGGCGCCAGCGAGGCGCGCATCTTCTTCACCATCGTGCTGAGGATCCTCGCCCCGGCCATGGTCACGATCTTCCTGTTCCTGTTCGTGGCCACCTGGAACAACTTCCTGCTGCCGTTGATGATGGTCTCGTCCGACACCCTGAAGCCCGTGACCCTGGGCCTGTACGGCATGGTCTCGCTGGCCACGTTCACCGATCGCGGCGCCCTGATGATGGGTGCCCTGCTCGGCGTCCTGCCCGTGATCGTCCTGTTCCTCGGCCTCCAGCGCTACTGGCAGGCCGGCCTGGCCGCCGGTGCGGTCAAGGGCTGAGCCGTTAAGCGGACAGTCCAGTGGACTGTCCGTAGGCTCAGCCTGAGCGAGGCGACAGTCGAGCGAAGGTCGGATTGAGTCCGAGCGTAGCGAGGTCCGTTCTTGCGGGGGCCGGAGGCGATGCCGCGAAGCGGACAGCCCGGTGCCGAACCGATTGTCTCGGTGGCTCCCCTCAATCAGGGGAGCCACCTCTTACCGAAATTACAAGGAGTAACACTTTCATGACCACCACTGGACGTTTCACGCTTCCCAGCGAGGAGAACTTCGCCGAGAAGACCAAGGAACTGGCCGAACTGTGGGGCGCCGACGCCATCCGCAACTCGGACGGCACCCATCTGGACGACGCCGTCCTGGCGTTGGGCAAGAAGATCTACAGCGCCTACTTCCCGACCCGCGCGCACAACGAGTGGATCACCCTCCACATGGACGAGACGCCGCAGGTCTACCTGCTGACCCAGCGCGTGCTCGCCGAGACGGACACCGTCTCCATCGACCTCATGGCCACGTTCTACGAGGAGCAGCTGACCCCGAACTATGACGCCGACCCGGCCAAGTACTGGGAGGTCATCGACCGCACCACCGGCGAGGTCGTGGATCCGGCGAACTGGTCCGTGGACAAGGACTCCCACAGCGTGACCGTGACCGGCGCGACCCCGATGCACGAGTACACGGCCTCGTTCCTCGCCTACATCATCTGGGACCCGGTCGAGATGTACAACCATCTCACCAACGACTGGGGCGACAAGGAACACGAGATCCCGTTCGACATCTACCATCCCGCCACCCGCAAGTTCGTGTTCGACACGTTCGAGAAATGGCTTGCGGAGAACCCCACCACCGACGTGGTGCGCTTCACCACCTTCTTCTACCAGTTCACGCTCCTGTTCGACCAGAAGCACCGTGAGAAGATCGTCGACTGGTTCGGCTGCTCCTGCACCGTCAGCCCGCAGGCCCTGGACGACTTCGAGAAGCAGTACGGCTACCGTCTGCGTCCGGAGGACTTCGTGGACGGCGGCTGCTACAACTCCGCATGGCGCGTGCCGCGCAAGGCCCAGCGCGACTGGATCGACTTCCTCTCCGGCTTCGTGCGCGAGAACGTCAAGAAGCTCGCGGACATGTCCCACGCCGCCGGCAAGGAAGCCATGATGTTCCTCGGCGACCAGTGGATCGGCACCGAACCCTACAAGGACGGCTTCGGCGACCTCGGCCTGGACGCCGTGGTCGGCTCCATCGGCGACGGCACCACCACCCGCATGATCGCGGACATCAAGGGCGTCAGGTACACCGAAGGCCGCTTCCTGCCGTACTTCTTCCCGGACACCTTCTACGAGGGCAACGATCCGAGCATCGAGGCATGGGACAACTGGCGCAAGGCCCGCCGCGCCATCCTGCGTTCGCCGATCGCCCGCATGGGCTACGGCGGCTACCTCTCGCTCGCGGCCAAGTTCCCCAAGTTCGTGGACGCAGTGACGCACATCGCCGACGAATTCCGCGACATCCACGAGCGCACCGGGGGAGCGGCGGCCGAAGGCGAGCTCAACGTGGCCATCCTGAACTCCTGGGGCAAGATGCGCTCCTGGATGGCGTACACGGTGGCCCACGCCCTGCCCAACAAGCAGACCTACTCGTACTACGGCATCCTCGAGGCCCTCTCCGGCATGCGCGTCAACGTACGGTTCATCAGCTTCGACGACGTGCTGGACCACGGCGTGGATCCGGACATCGACGTGGTGATCACCGGAGGCCCGGTGGACACCGCCTACTCCGGCGGCGACGTGTGGACCAGGGAGCCCAGGCTGGCCGAGACGCTGCGCGCCTGGGTGCGCGGCGGCGGCGCCCTCGTGGGCGTGGGCGAGCCGAGCTCCCAGTGGTTCCAGGGCCGCTTCTTCCAGCTGGCCGACGTGCTCGGCGTGGACGAGGAACGCTTCCAGACCCTGTCGGTGGACAAGTACTTCCCGCCGGTCACCCCGGACCACTTCATCACCGAGGACGTGCACGTCGATCCGGCGGCGCGCGAGGCCTGGAGCGAGGCCGGCTACCGCATCCCGCTGTCCGGCTGCGGCGGCGGCCAGGGCAAGGCCCCGCTCGGCGGCATCGACTTCGGCGAGGCGATCGCCAACACGTTCCCGATCAACGAGAACGTGACCCTGCTGAGGGCCGACGGCGGCGAGGTGCAGCTCGCGGTCAACGAGTACGGCAAGGGACGTGGCGTGTACGTCTCCGGCCTGCCGTACTCCGCGGCCAACGCCCGCCTGCTCGAACGCATCCTGTTCTACGCCTCCCACAACGAAGGCAAGTACGCGGCGTTCAGCTCCACCAACCCCGAGTGCGAGGTGGCGCGATTCCCCGAACAGCACTGGTACTGCGTGATCAACAACACCGATCGTGCGCAGTCCACCGATGTGGCGCTGCCCTCCGGTGAGGTCGAGCACTTCGATCTCGGCCCCAGCGGCATCGCCTGGCGCGAACTGTAAATCGACGGCACGATTGCGGATCACGCCATGAACGTCCGGCCTGCGGTACCTACTCCTCCTGCAGGCCGGCTTTGTATGTGTGCCGGTTCGTCGCCCGTCGGAGCATGTCGGGCGCGGGCCGGAGTGAGCGGGAGTGCATGCGTATCCGGCCAACGACGGCCGGGGAACACGGTTGGGAACTTCGGAAAGGCAAGGAAGCATGGGTGAACCAACGCGGAACAACGTACATGAGGGAACATATCGGGTCGGCGTGGATATCGGCGGCACCAAAATCGAGGCCGTGCTGGTGGACGCCGCCGGCAACGTCGCGGCAAGCCATCGTGTGCCGGCCCGCCGCGGCGCCGGCAACGTGGTCGAGGATGTGACGGCACTGGTGCGCACGGTGGCCGGCGATCATCTCGGCGAACTCGCCGGCGTGGGCATCGGCACGCCCGGTCAGGTCGATTCCGATGCCGGCACCGTGTCCCATGTGGTCAATCTCGACATCGACACGCTCGCCCTGGGTCCTGAAGTGGGGGAGCGGCTGGGCGGGATCCCCGTCCGCGTGGAGAACGACGTCAACGCCGCCGCACTCGGTGCGGCGCAATTGGTACCGGGCGCCAGGGGCGAGGGAACCGTGGTGTTCCTGAACTTCGGCACCGGTCTGGCCGCCGGGGTCATCGTGGACGGCGTGCTGCAGCATGGCTTCAGCGGAGCGGCGGGGGAGGTCGGCCACATCCCGATCGATCCCAACCGGTTCGCATGCCCGTGCGGTCAGCGAGGCTGCCTGGAGACCGTATGCTCCGGGGCCTCGGTGCAACGGCTGTGGCCCGCGGATGGCAGGCCCGCCATGCCGGACCTCATCGAACGCGCGCACTGCGAACAGGCCGACGCCGTGCGGGTGCTCGGCATCGTCTCGCACGCGATGGGCGATACGCTGCAGATCGTGGGCCAGGCGTTCGACCCGCGCGTGATCATCGTGGGCGGAGGCATGGCCAAGACCGGTGAGCCGCTATTGGATGTAATGAGCGACGAGCTGTTCCGCCGCGAGGCCGACTGCCCGTTCCTCAAGGGCCTGCATCTGGCCGACCGCCTGAGGCTCGCCCCCGTGGACCAGCCCATCGGCGCGCTCGGTGCCGCACTGGCGGTGTGAAGACACTTCACCTGGCTCCCCTCTCTGAGGGGAGCTGTCGTCGGAGACGACTGAGGGGAGCATCCTTTTGTCTGGATTGCTCCCCTCAGTCAACTTCGCTGCCAACTCTCTTCGGGCAGGGGAGCCGGAAATTCACTACCTGATATAACTACCCGTTGATATAGCGGCGGATCACGGCGATGGCGCCGCCGCGCAGGGTGAGGTCGCCGCCGACCTGGCAGCGGCGGATGATGGTGCGCACATGGAACGAGGAGCCGGTGGCGGCGTCGAACCGCTGCTGGGCCGCCTCCAGGAACGTGTTGTTGATGATGTCCGCGGGGCCGGCCACGCACACGTCCGCGATGTCCAGCAATCCCACGGGCATGGCCAGCGCCGAGGCGAACAGGTCGCCGGCCTGGCGGATCACGTCGGCGCGGCCCCGCGCGTCATGGTGGCGCATCCGTTCGCGCAACGCATGGGCGGAGATCAGCATCTCCAGGCATCCGCGCTTGCCGCACGGGCATTCAGGGCCGTCCGGATCGATGGCGATGTGACCGATCTCGCCGGCGGCGTGATGGTCGCCGATGACCGGCATGTCATGGATCAGCGTGGCCGTGCCCACGCCCTGGCCGAACGTGGTGAAGATCAGATCGGGGCCGGCCTGGCCGAAGAACCGTTCGGTGAGCATCGCCGCGATGGCGTCGTTGACGATGACCACCGGAAGGTCGAACTGGCGTTCGAGCAGCGGACCCAGCTCCACGTTATGCCAGCCGAGCATCGTGGAATCGCGCACGGTACCCTCCTGCACCACGCCGGAGACCACGATGCCGATGCCCAGCACGTCGCCGAAGTCCAGGTCGGAGCGCAGCTGGTCGATCAGCTGCACGATGGCATCGGTCTCGACGTGGTTGTCCGGGCCCAGCGCGACTTCCATGCAGTCCTGGGGAATGCCGAGCAGATCGGTCACGGCACCCTGGATGAGCTGGGGATGGGACAGATCGATGCTGATGATCTTGAGGCGCGAGGTGTCGATGCCGAGCAACGCGCCGCGCTTGCCCTTGCCGGTGGGATTGGCCGCGTATCCGGTCTCGCACAGAAGCCCCTCGTCCAGCATGTCGGAGATCACGTCGGAGATGGCCACGCGGCTCAGCCCGGTCAGACGGCCCAGGTCGGCGCGGGAACGACGCTGCGAGGGGAACAGCAGATTGAAAATCAGCGCCCGGTTGGTGCGCCGGATGTCCGCCGGGCTGGCCTTGCCCTGCCGGCCGGTGGCGGTGCCCCCGTGTTCGAAACCCGATGCCATAATGCCTTCCCCGCACGCCTCCGCTGGCGACGAATCCTTCGCTCAACCGTCATCGTTGACGTCCTATTTATCAATACTGTTTTCAGTATAGATGAAAACGGTCACAATAGAAACCTCTGAGCGTTGCAAAATGGCCGTTTTGATTTATGTAACCAACATTAACAATCGCTGGTTGACGAACCATGCGCGAATGTCGAACGCCCTGGCTGGCCGTCAGCCCGCCAACGGCCCGCCGATGTCCGCATAATGGAATACAGACCTATTTATCTCACCATTCGATCACGTGCGCAAAAGACGCCGTCATATCCGCGATACTGCTCAACACCGCATAAACACTGGCCTTCCACGCCACAAGCATCATCCGGCCAGCGTACATGGAAACGCGCGGGTAACAAACCGGCACCATAGTCAGCGGTAATCCATACCACGCAATGGCATGGAACAGTTTAGAGAGAGGATTCTCGTGAATTCCAAGAAGATTCTGGCCGTGGTCGCATCCGCAGCCGCCGTCGTCTCACTGACCGCCTGCGGCGGCGTGAAGGACGACGGTGGCACCGCTGCCTCTGGCTCCAACGCCATCACCATCGGCACCACCGACAAGATCACCAGCGTCGACCCCGCCGGCTCCTACGACAACGGCTCCTACGCCGTGCAGATCAACATCTTCCCGTTCCTGTACGCCCAGGACTACAACACCTCCGAGCTGAGCCCGGACATCGCCGCCGACGACGGCACCTGGAACGACGACGGCACCGAGTTCACCGTCAAGCTCAAGGACGGTCTGAAGTTCGCCAACGGCAACGACCTGACAGCCTCCGACGTCAAGTTCTCCTTCGACCGCATCAAGAAGATCAACGACGAGAACGGCCCGAGCTCGCTGCTGGCCAACATCGAGTCCGTCACCGCCAAGGACGACACCACCGTGGTCTTCAAGGATTCCGTGCCCTTCGACGTGACCCTGAAGCAGGTGCTCTCCAGCCCGGCCGGCCCGATCGTGGACGAGGACTCCTTCTCCGCCGACAAGCTGACCGACGCCGACACCATCGTGTCCAAGAACGCCTTCGCCGGCCCGTACAAGCTCACCGCGTTCAAGCTCAACGAGTCCGCCGCCTACGCCAAGAACGACTCCTACCAGGGCCTGACCCCGGCCAAGAACACCGCCGTGCAGGTCAAGTACTTCGCGGACGCCTCCAACCTCAAGCTCGCCGTGCAGCAGGGCCAGGTGGACGTGGCCTACCGCTCCCTGAGCCCGACCGACATCGAGGACCTGTCCAAGGACTCCAAGGTCAAGGTCGTCAAGGGACCGGGCGGTGAGGAGCGCTTCCTCGCCTTCAACTTCAAGATTCAGCCCTATGGCGAATCCCAGCCGGACGCCGACGCCGCCAAGGCCAAGGCCGTGCGCCAGGCAGTCGCCAACCTGATCGACCGCGAGGAGCTGAGCACCAAGGTCTACAAGGGCACCTACACCCCGATGTACTCCTTCATCCCGGACGGCCTGGCCGGCCACGAGGACACGCTGAAGTCCGCCTATGGCGACGGCAACGGCAAACCCAGCGCCGAGAAGGCCAAGAAGGTGCTCGAGGACGCCGGCGTCAAGACCCCGGTCGACCTGAAGCTCCAGTACAACAACGACCATTACGGTTCCTCCTCCGCCGACGAGTACGCGGCCATCAAGACCCAGCTCGAGGAGGGCGGCCTGTTCAAGGTCGACCTGCAGTCCACCGAATGGACGCAGTACAACAAGGAACGCAACGTGACCGACGATTCCGACGGTTCCTACCCGGTCTACCAGCTCGGCTGGTTCCCGGATTACTCCGACCCGGACAACTACCTGTCCCCGTTCTTCCGCGACGGCAACTTCGTCAACAACGCCTACTCCAACAAGGAGGTCAACGACCTCATCGTCAAGCAGGCCGGCGAGAAGGACGCCTCCGCCCGTGAGGAGATCCTCAAGCAGATCCAGAAGCTCGAGACCGAGGATCTTTCCACGATCCCGCTGCTGCAGGGCGCGCAGGTGGCCGTCACCGGCGCGAACGTCAAGGGCGTCACGCTCGATGCCTCGTTCCGCTTCCGCTACGCCTCGGTGACCAAGTAACGTCCACCCGGCAATGATTGGCTCCCCTCCGAAACAAGGAGGGGAGCCAATCCGTCTCAAGACCCGTAATTAGAAACAAAGGAGCATCGCGTGTCAGACAACGCCACAGCGGCCTCCGCGACCTCATCGGCGACGAAGAAGCCGAAGAAGAACCGTCTCTCGGGTGGGTTCTTCCGCTTCGTGCTGACGAGGTTCCTGCTGATCATCCCCACCGTCTTCATTCTCGTCACCATCGTGTTCTTCGTGATGCGCGCCACCGGCGACCCCATCTCCGCCGCCTTGGGTGGACGCCTCACCCCGGATGAGCTGCAGCGCCGCATCCACGCCGCCGGCTATGACCGGCCGCTCATCGTGCAGTACCTCGACTATCTCGGCGGTCTGCTGCATGGCGATTTGGGCACTACGCTCACCGACAACCAGCCCGTCATCACCATCCTCACCCGCTACGGCGCGGCCACGTTCGAGCTCGCGTTCCTGAGCCTGATCGTCGCGCTCATCGTGGGCATCGGTCTGGGCCGTCTGGCCGCCAAATACCGCGACCGTGCCGCCGACGCCGGCATCCGCGTGTTCGCCATCCTGTGCTACGCCACCCCGGTGTTCTTCCTCGGCCTCGTGCTGAAGCTCATCTTCGCCGTTTGGCTCAACATCCTGCCGCCGTCCGGCCGCTCCGACCTGTCCAGCGAAATGCAGTTCCAGCGGCTCGTCTCGCCCACCGGCTTCTACATCATCGACGCCCTGCAGCTCGGCGACGTGACCGTGCTCGTGGACGTGCTGCGCCACGCGGTGCTGCCGGCCCTCGCCCTGGGCCTGCTGACCGCGGGCGTGTTCATCCGCCTCGTGCGCACCAACGTGATCTCCACCTACACCTCCGGCTACGTGGAGGCCGCCCGTTCCCGCGGCGTCTCCGAGAAGCGCCTGCTCGACAAGCACGCCTGGCGTCCGGCCCTCATCCCGATCATCACCGTGATGGGCATGCAGATCGCCATGATGCTGGCCGGCGCGGTGCTCACCGAAACCACGTTCGAATGGAAGGGCCTGGGCTTCATGCTGTCCAACTACTTGAAGGCCCGCGACTTCGTGGCAGTGCAGGGCATCGTGATCCTCATCGCCATCATCGTGGCCGTGGTGAACTTCATCGTGGACGTGATCAGCGCCCTGATCGACCCGAGAGTGAGGTACTGACATGACCGAAAGCACCGCAACCAAAGTCGGCGTGCCCGGCGACGAGCGCCTGAACAATCTCAACGTCAACAAGCCCACCCCATGGTGGGAGAAGATCGCCATCGTGCGCGACCTGAAGATCGCGGTCGGCTGGCAGAAGGGCATGCTCGTCACCGGTCTGGTGATCACCGTGTTCTTCATCCTGCTCGCCCTGTTCGCCCCGCTCATCGCGCCGTACGGCTACGCGCAGATGAAGGACGACTCCGGTGTATCCTTCCCGACCCAGTCCGCACCCAGCGCCGAACACATCTGGGGCACCACCGTGGGCGGCTACGACGTATTCAGCCGCACCATCTGGGGCGCGCGCACCGCCATCATCGCCATCGTCATCGCCGTGGTCCTCTCCATCTTCGCCGGCGTGCTGCTGGGTCTGGTCTCCGGTTACTTCGGCGGCTGGGTGGACCGCGTGCTCGTGGTGATCGCCGACGCCATCTACTCGTTCCCCTCGCTGCTGCTCGCCATCCTCATGGCCATCATGATCTCCGGTGGCCAGTCCGGCCTGTGGAGCGGCATCCTGGCCTCCGGCATCTCCATCACCGTGGTCTACATCCCGCAGTACTTCCGCACGATCCGCGCCGAAGTGGTGCGCATCAAGAACTCGGCGTACGTCGAATCCGCCAAGGTGGTGGGCGCCTCCACGTGGCGCATCATGACCAAGCACCTGCTCAAGAACTCCACCCGCACCCTGCCGGTGATCCTGACGCTCAACTCCTCCGAGGCCATCCTGACGCTCGCCGGACTGGGCTTCCTGGGCTTTGGCATCGAACCGACCGCCGCCTCCGAATGGGGCTACGACCTCAACCGTTCGGTCGCGGACGTGACCGCAGGCATCTGGTGGACCGCCGTGTTCCCGGGCTTGGCCATCGTGCTCATCGTGCTCGGCATCACGCTCGTGGGCGAGTCGCTCAACGACCTCGCCGACCCGCGTCTGCGCGCACGCAAGTCCGCCGGCGAGGTGGTCGGCTCCATCGAGGACACCTCCGTGGATCCGAACGAGAAGCCGTCCGCCCGCAACGAGGTGATCGCTGAACTCGACTCGACCCTGAACCCGCCCGCCACCGTCACCGACCATGACCCGGCCATCGTGGCCTCCGAATGGACCGGCGAAGACAGGACGGCCGCGAACGGCGAAGGCAAGGAGTGAAGATGACCGAGAACACCAACGAAAACAAGAACCTCGCCGAAATCAAGGATCTGTCCGTTTCCTTCATGACCGACGCCGGCTCCATCAAGGCCGTCGAGGACGTGAACTTCACGATTCCGCGCAAGACCGTGGTCGGCGTGGTGGGTGAGTCCGGTTCCGGCAAATCCGTGACCGCACGCTCCATCATCAAGCTGCTGCCTGAAACCGCCACCACCTCGGGCGCCGTCTACCTGTCCAAGCGTGACGGCTCCGATTCGCTGGACGTGCTTTCGCTCTCCGGCGAGCAGCTGCGCCAGGTGCGCGGCTCCGAGGCCGCCATGGTGTTCCAGGAGCCGAACTCGGTGCTGAATCCGGTCTACACGATCGGTTGGCAGATCGAGGAGGGCCTGCGCGCCCATGGCTTGAAGGACAAGAAGGCCCTGCGCGCCAAGGCCATCGACATCCTGAAGAAGGTCGGCATCCCGGACGCCGAAACGCGCGTGGACTACTATCCGCACCAGTTCTCCGGCGGCCAGAAGCAGCGCATCGTCATCGCCATGGCGCTCGTGCTGAACCCCGGCCTGATCCTCGCCGACGAGCCGACCACCGCGTTGGACGTGACCGTGCAGGCCGAGATCCTCGACCTGCTGCGCCTCGCCCGCGACGAGTTCGACGCCTCCGTGCTCATCATCACCCACAACATGGGCGTGATCGCGGACATCGCCGACCAGGTGGTGGTCATGTACCGCGGCCATGTGGTCGAGCAGGGCACCGTGGAACAGGTCTTCTACCATCCGCAGGACGACTACACCAAACGGTTGCTGGGCGCCGTGCCACGCATCGGCCAGAAGCTCGTGGTGCGCGACCGCGAAGGCAAGCCGATCGAGCGCAAGGCCGACTGGCGCGAGCAGCCGGTGGCCGTGGAGGCCAAGGGACTGACCATCACGTACCCCGGCCACCTCATGCAGCCCGACTTCAAGGCCGTGGACGGCATCGACTTCACCATCCACCGCTCCGAAGTGCTGGGACTCGTGGGCGAGTCCGGTTCCGGCAAGTCCACCACGGGCCGCGCCATCGCGGGCCTGCAGAAGGTCTCCGGCGGCTCGCTCAACGTGCTCGGCATCGAGATGAACGGCGTCAAGGAGCGTGATTTCAAGCCCAAGCGCGCGGATATCGGCTTCGTGTTCCAGGATCCGGGATCCTCGTTCAACCCGCTCATGACCATCGCGGAGAACGTGGCCGAGCCGCTGATCGTGCACCGCAAGTACGGCTCCGTGGCCGAGGCCAAGGATTACGTGGGCGACCTGCTGGAGATGGTCCAGCTGCCGCGCGCCTACATGAACCGCTTCCCGCACGAGCTGTCCGGCGGCCAGCGCCAGCGCGCCTCCTTGGCGCGCGGGCTCGCATTGAAGCCCTCGCTGCTCATCGCCGATGAGCCCACGTCGGCTCTGGACGTGTCCGTGCAGGCCAAGGTGCTGGAGCTGTTCAAGCGGCTGCAGGTGGAGATCGGGTTCGCATGCCTGTTCATCACCCATGACCTTGCTGTGGTGGACATGCTCGCCGACCGCATCATGGTGATGCACAAGGGCAAGATCGTCGAACACGGCGACGCCGACCAGATCATGCAGCGCCCGGAGGATCCGTACACCAAGAAGCTGCTGGCCTCCCTGCCCGTGCCCGACCCGCGCGAACAGCAGATTCATCGTGCCCAGTTGCACGAGCTGCTCGCCGCCGAGGCGTAAAGCACCGCTCATGGCTCCCCTTGTCGGGACATTGCCGTGAAGCAAACGGCGGTGCCGTTTGTAGGCAATGTGCGAGGCGACAGCCGAGCCACAGTAGGCTGCGAACGGAGTTCGTCGTTGATTGCAGGACGAGCTGTCGGCGAAGCCGACTGAGGGGTAGCCAGACCTTATCGTCATCTCGTCTGACTACCCCTCAGTCTCACTCCGCTCGACAGCTCCCCTGACAAGGGGAGCCATGAAAAAGCGCCATGTCTTTTTTAATTGACATGGCGTTTTTTCATGGCTCAGTACTGTTCCCCGTCGAACCGGAAGAACGCATGCGCATCGCCGCGCTTCTTGTTCTCGATGTACCGGCGGAACAGCTCCAACCGTTCCACGGTGCTCGCGGCCAGCGGCTGGGGGAGCGCGTCCAGGTCGAACCAGCCCACGTTGAGGCTCTCCTCGTCACCCACGAACGGCTCGGCGTTGCCGCCCGGCTTCAGGGCGCACAGGAACGAATGATCCATGTACATCGTGTTGTCGCCGTTCGCATAGGTGATGACCCTGTCGGACGAGGTGACGGCCACCAGATCGGTGACGATGGCGTCCACGCCCGTCTCCTCCTTGATCTCGCGTACCACCGTGTCCGCAGGCTGCTCGCCCGGCTCATTGATGCCATAGACCATTGCCCATTCGCCGGTGTCCGAGCGACGGCCCAGCAGCAACTGGCCGCGGTCATTGAGCACGCAGCCGGTCACGCCGTTGAGCCACAGCAGATCATGGCCGATTTTCTTACGCAATTCGAGTACGAATTCGGGTGTTGGCATGTTGTTACCTTTCGTTCGGCCATGATCCTTCGCGACTGCCTGCGCAGTCGCTCACTTCGCCTACGGACAGTCCAGTGGACTGTCCGCTTAACGGCTCAGCTTGGCCGATTTTCTTACGCAATTCGAGCACGAATTCCGGAGTTGGCATGGTATTCGCCTTTCTATATATAAAAAGGCTCCCCTCGTCAGGACATTGCCGTGAAGCAAACAGCAGAGCTGTTTGTAGGCAATGTGCGAGGCGACAGCCGAGCCAGTAGGACGCGAACGGAGTTCGTCGTTGGTTGCAGGACGAGCTGTCAGCGAAGCTGACTGAGGGGAGCCCGAGGATGATTACTTATTGGCAGCGGCGTAATAGGGAGCGCTACGCGCGCCGCCATGTTTCCTCACGCCTTCGGCGTTCGGCGTCGCCTACGGTCAGTCCACCGGACTGACCGCTTTACGGCTCCGCATCCACGCTTCGACCTCATCGATCTGCTTCGGAATGCCGGCGGAGATCCATTCGGGGCCGTTCTCGGTCATGAGCACGTCGTCCTCGATGCGGATGCCGATACCGCGGTACTCCGGCGGAATGAGCAGGTCGTCCTCGCGGAAGTACAGGCCCGGCTCGATGGTGAAGATCATGCCCGGACGAATCGGCGCGCCCTGATACGCCTCGAAACGAGCCTGCGCGCAATCATGCACGTCCAGACCCAGATGATGGGCCACGCCGCAGGCCAGCCAACGGCGATGCTGTTGGCCCTCGGGGGAGAGGGACTCCTCGACGCTCACCGGCAGCAGGCCCCAGTCGTGCAAACGCTCGGCGATCACGCGCATGCAGGCGTGATGGATGTCGGAATACGTGGCACCCGGCTTGGCTGCCTCGAAACCGGCCTGCTGGGAATCCAGCACGGCCTGGTACAGGCGCTTCTGCAGATCGGTGAACTTGCCGTTGGTCGGGAAGGTTCGGGTGATGTCCGCCGTGTAGAGGGAATCGACCTCCACGCCGGCGTCCACGAGCAGCATGTCGCCGGTCTTCACCACGCCGGTGTTGCGCATCCAATGCAGGATGGGGGCGTGCGGACCGGAGGCCACGATGGAGTCGTATCCGACGGCGTTGCCCAGCTCGCGGGAGACCGCGTTGAACGCGCCTTCGAGAATGCGCTCGGAACGCGGCTTGTCCAGTGCGGCGGGCAGGGCGGACAGCAGACGGTCGAAGCCCTGCTTGGTGGCGTTCACGGCCTTGCGCATCTCGCCGATTTCATAGGAATCCTTGACCATGCGGGCCTCGGACGTGAACTCGTGCAGCTTGTCGTCCGCGGCGGAGTTCTTGTCGGGATCGGTCGCGCCGTTCGCCTCTCGAATCGACTCGACCAGGGAGGTGATCTGCGGATCGGTCTCGTGCATCACGCGCACGCGGACGGCACCGGCCTCGGTGCCGACATCCTTGGACAGAGCATCGGCCAGCTGTGCGATATCGTGCGTTTCGATGCCGGTCATGGCGGTCATTTCCTTGAGTCCGGCGCGCGGGCCGACCCAGTACTCGCCGTAATGCGGGTTCATGAAGAAGTCCGTGGTGGAGTTATCGGCGCGCGGGGCCACGAACAGTTCGGGCGTATGGGTCTGACCGGCCTTGGCCTCGGGGGAATCCGGGTCGACGGGGTTGAGCACCAGCACGGCACCGGCCTCATAGTCCACGCCGAGACCGGTGTAATAGGCGAAGACGGTGTCCGGGCGGAACATGTAATCGCAATCGTTATTGCGTACCTTCGGCTGACCGGCCGGAATCACCAGGCGCTCGCCGGGGAAGGCCTTGCCCAGCGCGGCGATGCGGGCAGGAGTGAACTTGGAGGATTCCAGCGGCGCGATGGCGGGCTCGTCATCGGCCCAGCCGGACTTCATGAACTCCTTGAACGCTTCCGACCTCGGACGCAGCGAACGGTTGTTCACACGGTCGCTCATGGCCTGATCGCTGCCCGGGGCGCTCGCCTGCTCCTCGGCCTCGTATTCCTTGTCCTTCTCGGTGATGACCTCACCCATTGACACTCCTTGCGAAGAATCCGAAATGTTACCGCTCTCATAGTAGTCCGTCGGGAGGGTAGGGCATACAGTCCCGCGGGATTGCGTCGCTAATCGAAAATGGTGAGGTAGACGTTGAAACCGTCACCTGCCAAGCCGCCTGCGGAGATATCGCCGTCGAGGAACCGGTCGATTTCATCAATCGCCACGGCCTGGGCTTCGGCCTTCGGATAGCCGTAGATGCCGGCGGAGATGAGCGGGAACGCGATGCTGACGCAGCCGAGTGATCGCGCGAGTTCCAGCGAATTGCGGTAGCAGGCGCGCAGCAGTCGTTCCTCGTCGTGCGAGCCGCCCCTGCCAGACGGGGCCGGCGGTATGGATCACATACCGGGCGGGCAGGTCGAAGCCGGGCGTGGCCACGGCCTGGCCGGTACGGATTGGGGAGAGCCGGTCGCAGGCCTCCTGCATGCGTCGCGCGCCGGCCGCCCGGAAGATCGCCCCGCACACGCCGCCTCCCATGAGCAGCCGGGTGTTCGCCGCGTTCACGATGGCATCCACCTTCATCGTGGTGATGTCCCGTCGTACCACTGTCAACGGCATACATGCCTCCCCGGATACGCTGATTGTCCGACATCCTCCACAGTAATCGGCGCTGGTCGCGTCATCGGCGCAGTACTCGCTATGAAACGGGATGCGATGTCGCGCCTTCGCCCGATTGACCCTTCCGATTGGCGGTCTGCGGAATTCCCGCACGAAGGAGTTTCATCGTCAACGGAGTGCGTTCCATTGCATCCTCATAAGTGAAATGAACAACTTCGGAAGCGCCGGCACGCTGCAACCCGGCATCCCGTTCGCGTTCCTTGGCGATCATCTCCTGAATGCCGCGGTTGCCGGTCATGGCCGGATCCACATATTTGCGTGTGCCGTCATATTCGGCAACCACCACGCGACCGCCATCGAGTCGCCATACGAAATCGACACGGTAGTCGGCACCGGTTTGGGGATCCCTGACCGGCACCTGGATACGAGGTGAAGCAAAGCCCTCTTCGATCATCGTTCCCCGTGCGAATGATTCGCCACCGTTCTCGCTTTTCGGGTTGACGTGGCGTAGCAGTCTGAAGATGGGGAGGAAATCGGCACGCATTCGCCCGCATGCGGTGGTTACCTGTTCGACGGTGAGTCCTTTGGCGAACGCCGAATCGAAGATGGGCAATGCGAAGCGAAAATCATATGTTCGCGCGCATTCGATGACCGTGTGCGCCGGGGAGGCCAACAGCAATCCGGTACTCGGATCCTTGGAGGCGGTCGATCGCGCATCCGGCATGTAGATGCGCTTCAGCTGATGGTGCTGTTGTCGTGATCCGTGATTCGCCGTCATGATGGATACCGAGTCATCGTGCAAGCACCATTGATGCTCGAAGCCATAGGCGCACGCCGCCGTAAGGCCGCCGAACACCCATTGCGGATGGGCTAGGCCCAAGGCTTTGGCGATATGCAGGGTGCGTTCGGGAGGCGTCAAATCGTTCCAGTATCCGCTTGGCACATACAGGCTCGGTACGCCCCGGTAGGCATGAATGAGTTCGCCTGTTTTGGCTCGACGTTGCATCGCCAACTGCTCGGCGGGAACGCGGGAATAGGCGCATCGTTGTTCGGACTGTGCTTGTTGCAGGAGGGATGCCACGGCTTTGTGTGTCTTCATGCCGTCCAGGGTATTGGAGGATTCATCGGGACTGCTTGGCGGATGGAGGTTGTGGTTCCAGCTTATGGGCGATGCCGACTGATACTGGCGAAGACCGGTGATGATGCCGAATCGGCTGGGTCACGCAAAAGGTGGATAGTGATCGTCGTAGTCCACAATGGGATGCCGTATGTGGCCGTTGCGGCACATGATGTCGAACGGATGTCCGACATGGCGATTTGTGTGTTCTGCTATGCGACGTGATTGCGTCGCGGTGTGGTTTTTCGACTGCGCGAGGCAGAGGCCGGGGCGTTGGACAGACGTTTGTGGCCATAATATGAGCAGGTCGCATCACCGATACGAAGCCGTAGTGCAGGCGACTGGCATGCTGTCTTCGTTGTGCGGATGCCGTTGCCATGAATACGGATCGATGGGATTTGCAGACCGTGATTTGCGGGGCAATTATGCATGCCGCCGATGGAGGAATTTCTCCCCGTGCCCGTATGACTTCGCTGAGTGCGAACCAGGGAAGTCGGGAACAATATAACTGGCTTTGAGACTTCGCTGATGGCGGATGTTGAAGTCGTTCTGCCAGCAGTCCGCGACACGGCTTCGCTGGGGCTTGATTCAGCGTGGTTTGCGGTGCAAATGGCGGCAATTCGGCTTCATACAATGCTCTCAGTGAGGCGGGCGAAACAGTTGTTGGTCTTCCGGCTGCGCTCTCGGGAGGTGCGGGGCAATATCCTGCTGAAGGATGCGATATGTCGTTTATGCTAAGCCACGCAATCGCCGTGAGCGAAGCCGTGGAGCCGGTCTTTGGCGGGCTGCCGCCGCGGAGAGGCCTCCGGTGGACCAGCGCAACGGCCGCCTCGGCACCCCGATGGCTAGACTGGTGGAAGTTTGTGTATGAAGCGTATGAGGCCCGCGGAAACCACCGCCGGCCGCGGAGGGAGACAAAGTACATGTCATTCGAGCATCCGAACAGGAACAACGAGACGATCCGGGACGTCGAGCTGGACATCATGAGCCGCCCGCCGGAACATAACACCACCAACCTCGACCTGGACCGCATGAACCTGATGCTCGACCTGCTGGGCCACCCGGAGCAGTCGTTCCGCGTGATCCACATCACCGGCACCAACGGCAAAGGCTCCACCGCCCGCATGGCCGAGGCCATCTGCCGCGCCTACGGCATGCGCACAGGCCTGTACACCTCACCGCATCTGGAGAAGGTCAACGAGCGCATCTGCATCGACGGCCAGCAGCTCTCCGACGACGATTTCATCGACATCTGGGACCAGACCAAAGACCTCGTGGCCCTCGTGGACGCCAAGATGGCCGAACAGGGCAAGCCGAAGATGAGCTTCTTCGAGGTCCTCACCGCCATGGCCATCTGGAAGTTCGCCGACGCGCCGGTGGACGTGGCCATCGTCGAGGTCGGCATGGGCGGCGCTTGGGACGCCACCAACGTGCTCAATGCCGACGCCGCCATCATCGGCCCGGTGGACATGGATCACATGCAGTGGCTGGGCGACACGGTCGAGAAGATCGCGGGCGAAAAGGTCGGCATCATCAAGCCCGGTTGCACCGCCGTCATCGGCCCGCAGCCGCATGAGGAGGCCGTGATGCCGATCATCGAGGAGGCCACCGCACGCAACCACGCCACGCTCGTGCGCGACGGCTACGAGATGACCGTTTCCGACCGCATGGCCGCCGTCGGAGGCCAGGTCGCCACGCTCACCACCCCGAACGGCACCTACGAGGGCGTGCCGATCGCCAAGTTCGGCGAACACCAGGCCCACAACGCGCTCGCCGCGCTCGCCGCCGCCGAAGTGGTGATCCCGGTCAACGGCCCGCTGGACGGCGATCTGGTGGCCGAGGCGCTGAGCTCGGTCCGCATCCCCGGCCGTATCGAGCAGATCCGTACCTCGCCCACCATCATCCTGGACGGCGGCCACAACGTGAACGCCGCCGAGGCCCTGCGCAAGGCCATCGAGGAAAGCTACGACTTCAAGCAGCTGGTCGGCGTGGTGGCCATGATGCGCGACAAGCAGGTCGAGGAATACCTCGGCGTGCTGGAGCCGATCCTGAGTTCCGTGGTGGTGACCGAGAACTCCTGGCGTGACCGCGTGATGCCTGCCGACGAGCTGGAGAATATCGCCGTGGAGGTGTTCGGCCGCGACCGCGTGGTCAAGGAGGCGAATCTGCCGGACGCCATCCAGACCGCCGTCAACATGGTCGACGCCGAGGACGAGCTCGGCGTGGGCTACGGTCACGGCGTGCTCATCTGCGGCAGCTTCGTGACCGCCGGTGACGCGCGCACCATGCTCGCCGAACACGCCAGCCCCACCATGGCGCAGGCCATGAGCATTCACCAGCTCGTGGTCGAACCGGACAACGGCACCCAGGACGATGCCGATGACAATGCCGATGCGGACACCGAACAGGACGACGACAAGATCGGCCCCGACGACTTCGACGTGTTCGATGTGCTCGGCCTCGGCAAGCAGAACCAGCGGAACGCCGATGCGGACGACGACCCGTCCGACGAAGGCTCCTCCACGGCCGCATAACCGGCCGACCGCACCGTCCCGACCCCGCACACGATCCGCACGGCCGCCGTCCCGCATCCGCGACGACGGCGGCCACTCCGGTAACGAACGGCCAGACACCCATGTATCTCAAGGAACTCACCCTCAGAGGCTTCAAATCCTTCGCCTCCGCCACCACGCTGCGCTTCGAGCCGGGTATCACGGCGGTGGTGGGCCCCAACGGTTCGGGCAAGTCGAACATCGTCGACGCCCTGACATGGGTGATGGGCGAGCAGGGCGCCAGGAACCTGCGCGGCTCGTCGATGGAGGACGTGATCTTCGCCGGCACGTCCTCCCGGCCGCCGCTCGGCCGCGCGCAGGTGAGCCTGACCATCGACAACGCCGACCATGCGCTCGACATCGACTACACCGAAGTCACCATCTCCCGTACCATCTTCCGCAACGGCGGCTCGGAATACGCCATCAACGGAAGCCCCTGCCGTCTGCTTGACATCCAGGAACTGCTCAGCGACACCGGCCTCGGCCAGCAGATGCACGTCATCGTGGGACAGGGCAGACTGGACGCCATCCTCCGCGCCGACCCGTCCGGCCACCGCGCGTTCATCGAGGAGGCCGCCGGCATCCTCAAGCATCGCAAGCGCAAGGAACGCGCGCTGCGCAAGCTGGCCAACACCGAATCGAACCTGAATCGGCTGGACGATCTGCTGGGGGAGATCCGCCGTCAGATGGGGCCTCTCGGCAGGCAGGCCCGCATCTCCCGCAAGGCGGACGCGATCCAGGTGATCGTCCGCGATGCCCAGGCCCGCCTGTACGCCGAGGACGCGCAACTCTCGATGCGGCGGCGTGAGACGGTCCGTACCGAACTGACCGACGTTCGCACACGACTGGCCGCCTCCCAACGTGAGCTGGCCCGCGTCAAGGTCCGTATCGAACAGGTGGAGTCCATCAACTCCGCATCCAGCCCGGCCATCGCCCGGACCAACCAGCAGTGGCATGATCTCGCCCGGATGCAGGAACGGCTGCGATCGTTGGCACAGCTCGCCGAAGAGCGCGGCAGGTCGCTTGCAAGTCAGATGACGACGAATCTCGGCGAGGATCCGGATGTACTGCTCGCACGCGCCGCGGAACTGGACGTCCAGGCCGAAGGCCAGGCCAAGGCCGTGTCCGACGCGCGCCTCGCGCTCGACAAGGCCACCGAGGAGCGTGCCGGCAACGAGAAACAACTGGCCGCCGTACGCCAGACCCTGACCGAACTGCGCCGGATCGTGCAGCAGCGAGACCAGCAGATCGCCCGGTTGCGCGAGCTCATCGCCCGTGAGGAATCGGCCGTCGAACTGGCGGAAAGCCGTCTGAAGGACCATGCCTCGCAGCGAGGAACGCTGATTCGTCAACGCGACGAGGCGCGCGAACAACTGGAGTCGTTGCGGGCCGAAGCCGAATCGCAGGGTGACGATGACGGCGCCGCGCTGGATGACGCCCGCGCGAGGCTTGCCGAATGCCGGGACGCGCTGAACGCGCTCACCGACCGGCAGCGCGACGTGCAATCCCGCATCATCGCCCTCAAGGCCAAGGCCGATGCGCTGAAGGACACATTGGGCAGCCGCAATGCGTCCGGGGCATTGGAGCGTGACCCGGATGTGGACGTGCTGGGTCGTCTTACCGATTTCATCCATGTTGCGGACGGTTGGGAGGAGGCCGTGTCCCATGCGCTCGACCAGTTCGCGGGTGCGATGGTGGTGCCCGGAACCGGCGACATGCTGCATGCGCTGGAACGCGCACGCGAGGACCGGCTTGGCAAGGCTGTGGTGATCACGGCGGCGACGGAGACCGGGGGAGCGGACGATCGGTGGACGAACGATGGTGGTTCCGCGGGCTCCGATGCCGCGGCGGCTCCGTCGCGTCCGAACGATGGGGTTTCTTCCACGGCATCGGCCGATAGGTGCCGTCCGTTGGCCGAGTTGATCGTCCCCAATCCCGATGCCGCCGATACCGCACGGGCCGCGGCGGTCGTGCGTGCGGTGCGACTCCTGCTGTCCGATGTCGCGGCCGCGGATACCGCGGAGAAGGCACAGCGATTGACGGCTTCCGGTCGTGCGGCGCGCGCGGTGACCCCGAGCGGGGAGCTGTTCGCCCACGGTGTGGCGGCGATGGGCGGCTCCTCGATCGCGCAATCGGATCTGCTGCTCGCCGCCCGCCGGGACAAGGCGTTGGCGCAGATCAGACAGCTCAACGACGCACTCGCCGAACTGGACGCGCAGGTGGTGCCGGCCATGGCCGAATGCGATGAGGCCGCGCGCCTCGTGGACCGGGAATCGGCCAAACGTACCGAAGCCCGGATCCAGGCGCAGCAAGCCGAACGGGCGCTGGTCACGGCAAACGATCGCATGACCGCCATAGCCAGACAGCTCAAACAGCTGGATGCCGCGGCCGCCTCCCTCGAAGACGATAGGGATTCGCACCGGCTCAAACTCGCCGATCTCAATCAGGCATTGGCGGACACGCGGTCATCCACCGCGGACCATGCCGACTTCGACACACTGGACGAGCGTGAACGTTCGCTGGAACAGGCGCTGAACCGGACCCGTGAACGCGAGGTCGCGGCGAAAATCGCCTGGAACGACGCCAATCGCAAGGCCGATTCGCTGAGCCGGCAGGCCGGATTGCTCCGGGACAACGCCAAGGAGGCGTCCGCAAGGCGGGCCCGTCTCGAAGCGGCGAACGAACGACGCCGTGCCGAAGCCGCCCGTCTGCAGGGCGTGGCCGATGACGCGCGCGCGGTGGCCACGCTGGTCGCCCGCTCGTTGGAGGCGGTGTCCGCGGAACGCGATCGTTTGCAGTCGGAAGTGTCCGGACATGACGCGGAACTGAAGGTCCTGCGCGCGCGCCGGGATGCCATCGAACCGGATGTCACCGATCTGACCGCGCGCGAACACGCCTTGGATGTCAACCGCGAGAGGCTGGCCTCCGAAGCCGACCAGCTCACCCGGAAGGTCGCCGACGAGCTTGGCCTCGGCCTGGAGGAGCTGGTACGCGACTACGGGCCGGACCAGCCGGTGCCGGTGCTGGACGACAACGGCGAACCCCTGCCGCTGGACGGCGGGGAAGAAGCCCCTGCCGAACCGGATGCCGCTGAATCCGCCGCCGATTCGGGACGGGGAACCGTTCCGCGGTACCGGACCGTGCCGTATGACCGTGCGGAGCAGCGCAGGCGGCTGGACAAGGCCCGCCGCGACCTTGCGGCGCTGGGCAAGGTCAACCCGCTGGCCACCGAGGAATTCGAGGCGTTGCAGGAACGCAACAGGTACCTCAACGACCAGCGCGACGACGTGGCCAAATCGCGTGACGATCTGATGACGCTGATCCGTGACCTCGATTCCACGATGGTCGAGGTGTTCCGCTCCGCGTTCGAGGACACGGCCAAGGCCTTCGAGCAGGTGTTCGCCACATTGTTCCCCGGCGGCACGGGACGGTTGCGTCTGGAACGCCCGGATGATCTGCTCACCACCGGCGTGCTGGTGGAGGCGAGTCCCGCGGGCAAGCGTGTCAAACAGCTGAGCCTGCTGTCCGGCGGCGAACGTTCGCTGACCGCGTTGGCGTTGCTGTTCGCGATCTTCACGGCGCGACCGAGCCCGTTCTACGTGATGGACGAGGTCGAGGCCGCGCTGGACGACGTGAACCTGACGCGCCTGATCAATGCGCTCGAGGAACTGCGCGAGCACGCCCAGCTCATCATCATCACCCACCAGCAGCGCACGATGTCCATCGCCGACGCGCTTTATGGCGTCACGATGCGCTCCGACGGCGTGACCGCGGTGATCAGCCAGAAACTCAGGGAATAGAAAAGGGAACCGGCCGAAAGCCGATTCCCTTTTGCTGAATTAGCGGGCTAATGAAACAACACCCTACTTCCGCAGCGCCTTGCGCACGCTCTGCAGGGTCTGCAACGCCCAGTAGAACGCCTTCTTGACCGGCACGTCGCGGGCCGGGGCCACGGGTGTCACCTCTTCGGTGAACTTGGTCTTGAACTCGTTGAGGCCCTTGAGGGACGGCGCGAAATCGGAGCCGATGCCCATGAGGTCGTAGTCGGTGATGCCCTGGGCGCCCAGAATGCAGCACTCGGAGTAGAGCAGCTTGTCCGTCACATGCAGACGCATGACCTCGTTGCGCATGCCGGCGTAGTAGCGCACGGCGCGCGTGCCGTTCACGGTCACGATGGACCACGCCACCACGCGGCCCTCGATACGCGCGGCGAACACGCGGCAATGGTCCGCGCCCAGTGCCTTGATCATGTCGGAGTAGTCGCTCATCGGGGCCGGGCGGAAGCCGTCGCGCTTGCCGGTCTCGACCATCACATCGTAGTATTCGGCGAAATCGGCCAGCGCCCGCTGCGTCTCGTCCGCCACCTCGGCCGGGCACTCGCGCAGCGACTTGCGTACGTCGCGGCGGCCGCGGCGCTTCATACGGCCCATGATCGCATCGTCGCCGCCGGTCACGTCGATGACCACGGTGAAATCGTACGGCACGGTGGACAGCACCTTGTGCGTGCCGCCGGTGTGCCAGGTGTCGATGCGCAGGAACGCCACCTTCCCGTCGGTCTTCCTGACCATGGCCACGATGGCGTCGATCACCTCGCGCTCCTCGGCCTCGCTCGGCTTGGACACCCACGCCGGGCCGTGCATCGAACGCAGGTAATGGTAGCCGTGCGTCTCGAAGTCGATGAACGAGATCACGGCGATGAGCTCGCCGTCGCGCCTGATGAGGTAGTCGCCCCACGGCGTGCGTCCCTCGATGTCCGCCTGGAACGCCGACCACACCTTGGTCTGTTCGATCGGCAGCGCGATGCTCGCCTTCGCCGCCTCGGCCTCCAGCGTCTGTCCGTCAACCTTCTCCAACGTAATCATTGAACTGTATGCCTTTTCCTTCTGACTTGCCTGATTACTCGAATCGTCGTCGCCCGAATCGTCCGTTATCGGGCCTCACAGGCCGAACATGCGCTCGACCACGCGGTCGTCGCCCTCGAACGGCACATGCTTGTTGTGCTCCTTGATCCAACGCTCGTCGCCCTTGCCGATGATGAGCAGGATATTGAAGCGATCGGCGTGGGCTCGCGCGTCGTACACGGCGTTCATGATGGCCGTCGGACGGTCGGAGATCACCGTGGAGGCCACGTCCTTGTTCGTGATGTAGCCCTGCATCTCCATGCAGATGTCGATGAACGGTTCGGTGTCCGTATCCTCGGCCGTGAAGATGAAGTTCGCGATGCGGTCCTGCGCCGCCTCGACGATCTCCTTGCGGCGGTCGTACGCCTTGTTGCCGGCCGAACCGGTGACCAGCGTGATGTGCGGGTGCTCATCGCCCCAACGCTCGTAGACGAAGTCGAGCAGCGCGGTCACGGACGCGAAGTTGTGCGCGTAATCCACGATCGCCAGCGTGTTCGACTGCGGATCGCGGAACTGCTCCATACGGCCGGCAATACGCACCGGCTCGATGGCATGCAACGGCTCGGTGTCCTTCAGGGACACGCCGGCCGCATGCGCGATGGCGATGGCCGCCGCGGCGTTGAGATAGTTGAAGTCGCCGTCGATGGACAGGTGGAAGTCGCCCAGCTCGACGTCGTTCGCGCTGATGCGGAACGTGGAGTGCGTGGCGTCCATGGGACGGGCGGTCACGTTCGCCCCGGTACCCTGATCGTCCGCGTCATGCAGGGCGAACGTGGTGACCGGAATGCCGGCGAGGGCCGCGTCCTGGCGAATCAGGTCCGCGTGCATGCTGTCCGCACCCAGGACCAGCGTCTTCGCGTTGGCCACGATCTGGCGCTTGCAGTACAGGTAGTCCTCGAACGTGGGGTGTTCGATGGGGCTGATGTGGTCGGGGGAGATGTTGAGGAACGCCGCCACGTCGAAGGTGAGCCCGTAGACGCGGTCCACCTTGTATGCCTGGGAAGAGACCTCCATGACCAGGTACTTCATGCCGTTATCCGCGGCCTCGCGCATCATGCGGAAGGCGTCCATCGATTCGGGCGTGGTCAGGTCGGATTCCACGTAGGTGTGGCCGTCGAGGCAGTTGTCCACGGAGGAGAACAGCGCCGCCTTGCCGCCGGACACCGCGTTGAGCAGCGCCTGCGTGAAGTACGTGGTGGTGGTCTTGCCCTTGGTGCCGGTGATGCCGATCACCGTCAGCTCGTCCTGCGGACGGCCGTAGAACGCCGCGGACAGCAGGCTCATCGCCTTGCGCGAGTCGGTGACGATGAGGCCGGGGGCGTCGGTCACCGAGGAATAGTCGGTCTCGGCCATGTACGCCTGGAGACCTTTGGCGTCGATGCCCTCCAGGTATTCGGCCTTGAAGCGGCCTTTGCAGCACAGAAGCGTGCCGGGCGTCACCTTGCGGGTGTCGTACGTGATCGCCGCGAACGGGTCGTCGGCGGCGTCAATCCGCGTGGCGTCATCGGTCCATACGTCGTTCTTGATGATCTCGCGCAGCAGATGGTGTTCCCTGAGCAGTGCGGCGGCGGAAGCCAAAGTCAAAGCCATAAATCGTTCTCCCTGTTGTTAGCCGATTAGCCATTCTACAAGGAGGCTGTATCGTGGCGCGGCTCACACGGCATCGGCCACGATATGGGCACATGATTTGGCTAGAATGGGCAACCGTGACGACAAGCGAAGCGATCGAACGGTCCGGTGCAGCCGGCGGATTGGGGCAGGAAACGGCATCTGCGGCGGAGGGCGTGGACCCTCGAACCGCGGAACCGGCGGCGGGTGAGTCCGTGGCCGCCAAGCGCGCCCGGTTCGAACGGCTCGCCATGCCCGCCGTCAATGCGCTGTACCGTCAGGCGATGAAGCTGACGAACAACCCCGACGACGCGCAGGATCTGGTGCAGGACACGTTCGAACGCGGGTTCAAGGCCTTCGACTCCTTCCAGGAGGGATCCAACTTCGAGGCGTGGATGACCACCATCGAACGCAACGCCTATTTCAACCAGTACGCCAAAGCCAAGCGTCGTCCGCAGCGCGCCAACGACTCGACCGGCGAATACGACGACTGGGACATCTACGACGCCGCCGAGCACACGTCGGACGGTCTCAAATCCGCGGAGGAGGAGTATCTGGACGCCTTCGCCCCCGAGGAGATCATGGCCGCGCTCGCCAAGCTCTCCCCGGAACGCCGCCAGGTGTTCATCGACGCGGCGATCGACGGCAAGTCCTACCAGCAGGTGGCGGACGAGCAGGGCGTGAAGATCGGCACGGTGATGAGCCGGCTGAACCGCGCACGCACGCAGCTGAAGCGTGAACTGGCATCCTATGCGCGCGAACGCGGGTACCTGCCGGCAGCGAACACGGACAAGGGCGTGAACGATTCCGGCCGACCGGTCTCGCGGGTGGGTTCACCATCCGCGAAGTCCGGCGAAACCGGGCGTGGAACGGCCGAACGAGTCCATAATGGAAATGGTAATGATGAGGCGGCTCCCGGCAGGGGAGTCGCGTATGCCCGTATGGGGGAGGAGAGGCGATGAACAATCAGATCGAGCGGACTCGTCATATCTCCATCACCCGTACCGGGGAGGACGGTTCAGTCAGCCAGACCGAGGTGCATATCACGGAGATTTCCGGCATGTCCGATGTCGCCGATGCGGCAGTCTCCGGTGATGACTGTTTCGATCCGTCCAGCTGTTGCAGCGCGCGCGAACAGGCCATGATCGCCTCGTTGCGTGCCTATCTGCGGCCTGATGTGGCGCCGGAGTGTCTGATGGCCAAGCTCAAGGCCACGCTGGACTACTGCTGCGGCGACGGCAAGTAGTCTTTTATGACTTAGCGGTTGACCGCTGGCTGGCCGGGGTATGCGGTTCCCGACACACTCAAGGCCGTTCGGCCGAGCCTACGGTCTGGAACCGCATACCCCGGCCAGCCACCTCCGTTCCGTTGGATGGTTCCGCTTGTGAACCGGCCCGTAGAAGTCGATGTCAGGCGATGTTGCGGAACAGGCCGAATACGAAGAAACCCACCTGATTGCTCAGGTGGGTTTTCACGTTTTGTCAAACGCTGCCAGGATCAGGCGTTCGGGCGCTTGCCGTGGTTGGCGGCCTTCTTACGACGATCCTTGCGCTTACGTCCGCGCATGCCCATGATGGACTCCTTTGCTAAGTAAAAAATAAGCCTTCGGAATTATGCCACATTCTCCGGACCGGATGCAACACGACGCAACACGGCAGTCGGAAAGCCGATTCGTCCGGCGATTCGCGTTTCCTTCCGAAGAACTTCATTCATCCCGAGACCAGCTCCTCCCGAATCACTTAAGGGGCCGGAAGGAGCCGGTTGCAGACGGAGGCTCAGTGCTGCTCGGCCTTGATGAACAGCTTGGTGGTGCTGGAGGCGCCGGGCTTGAGCACGATGAGGTCGTTGCCGGTGTTGAAGGCGTTGGCGTACGCGGTCTGCGGCTCCACGGCGGTGCCGGCCGGGTGCATGTAGGCCGGGAAGCCGGTGCCGGTGCACACCTGGAAGGAGGTGATGGTCTCGTCGCCGCCGACCTTGATGACCAGGCCGTCGGGGCGCGT
Organism: Bifidobacterium sp. SO4; assembly: GCF_018555355.1. Lineage (NCBI taxonomy): Bacteria > Bacillati > Actinomycetota > Actinomycetes > Bifidobacteriales > Bifidobacteriaceae > Bifidobacterium > Bifidobacterium sp. SO4. The sequence continues at coordinate 9,725 of NZ_JAFEJP010000014.1, read as the reverse complement.
GAACGTGGCGGTCACGCTGCCGTCCTCGTCGTGGCGAAGGTCGGTCCAGGCGTCGTCGAACGGCTGGTTGACCAGCAGCGGATTGTCGTTAAGGTCGTACTTGGTGCCGGCGACCGGCTCGGTGCCGGTGGGGATGAGGTTCTCGTCCACGGTCACGTGCGTGTCGGCCGGCACGGTCAGATGGCACTGGGCGTTATGGCCGTCGATCTCGTCGCCGTAGCCGTTGAAGCCGTTGTCGAGCCACGGGTGGATGGCCAGGGCCCACGGGGCGTCCACGTCGCCGTCGTTCTGCGCGGTCACGGTGATGTGCAGGCCGTCCGCATCCAGCTCATGGGTGGCGGTCACGGTCACGTCGAATGGGTAGCCCAGCAGGAACGGGGCGCGCCAGGACTGCGTCACGGAGGTCTCGGTCAGGGATTCCAGCTTCCAGAAGGCGCGGTAGCCGTAACCGTGGATGGCGGTGTTGCGGTCATGCTCGTCGATCGGCAGCGTGTAGGTCTTGCCCTCGAACTCGTAGGTGCCGCCGGCGATGCGGTTGGGGAACGGCACCAGCAGCTGGCCATGGCAGCAGGTCACCGGGTCGTCCGGACCCAGCGGCACGATCACGTTCTTGCCCTGATAGGTCACCTTGCGCATGGTGGCGCCCAGTTCGGTGATCACGGCGGCGTAATCACCATAGGAAATGCTGTACTGCTGACCGGTGCGCGGCGTCTTGTTCGTCATAGAATCACTCCCGTAGTGAGATGTGTGGATCGGTAACCGATTGTTACCGCTAACGGACAAGTCTAGCGTGTCCGCGGCGCGACCGGGCGGTGCGTTCATTCCGTTTCGGCAACAATCCCGTCACCGCCGGCCATGCCTTACACTGGAGGTCGATATGCAAGCCAAGGAGGTTCCGATGACCAAGTCCGTCGTGCTGGCCGATCCGCGCGGATTCTGCGCGGGCGTGGATCGTGCGATCCTGACAGTCCAGACGATTCTCAAGGCCGCGGAATCATCCGGCGAACCCCGCGCGGACGGACTGCCGCCGGTGTACGTGCGTCGTCAGATCGTGCACAACAAACATGTGGTGGAGGAGTTGGCGTCGCAGGGCGCGGTGTTCGTGCAGGAACTCGCCGAAATCCCCGACGAGGCCGCCGCCGCGGGCATCCCCGTGGTGTTCTCCGCCCACGGAGTCTCCCCGGAGGTCAAGCACGAGGCCGAACGCCGCGGCATGCATGTGGTGGACGCCACCTGCCCTCTTGTGGGCAAGGTGCACCGCGAGGTGCTGCGGTTCGTGCGCGAAGGCTATGAGATCGTCTACATCGGCCACAAGGGACACGACGAGGCGGTAGGCGTGGTGGGGGAGAGCCCCGAGCATGTGCACCTCATCGAGCACGAATCGGACGTGAACTCGCTGGACTTCACCCCGGACGTGAAGCTCGTGCTGCTCTCGCAGACCACGTTGAGCGTGGACGAGACGGCCGGCACCATCGCCGCGCTCAAGGCTCGGTTCCCGTGGATCGAGGAGCCGCCGAGCTCCGACATCTGCTATGCCACCTCGAACCGTCAGGCCGCGGTCAAACTGGTGGCGCAGCAGTCCGACTGCGTGGTCATCGTGGGATCGGCGAACTCCTCGAACTCCGTGCGGCTCATGGAGGTGGCCCAGGAGGGACTTGGGAAGCGCGGCCGCGCCTACCGTGTGGACGACGCCGGCGAGCTCGACCCCTCATGGTTCGAGGGCGTGGCATCCGTGGGCGTGTCGTCCGGCGCCTCCGTGCCGGACGAGCTGGTCTCGGGCGTGATCGAGGCGTTGCGCGGATGGGGCTTCACCGGCATCAAGTCGGTGGAGACCATCAAGGAGAACATGCATTTCGTGCTGCCGCCGCAGGTGCGCGCTCTCGCCCGATAGCCGTTCGTTCGGTGGCATTGAAGGCCCTATCGGTTGTAAACGATCCGGGCGTGTGCTCTGTCATCTCCTCCGTCTCCGTAAAAACTCCCGAAACCCGTAAAACATGATCGCCGAAACGCGCCGATGCGGCTGCGGGCCTACTATGGCGGTGTAGAGAGAAGTCCTGAGAGACGGGGAGGGGCCATGCGGTTCTGCACCAACTGCGGCGCGAAGCTCGGCGAGAACGATCGATTCTGTGTGCAATGCGGTCAGGAGCGTGACGACTGGCCTGTGCAAAATGCCACGCCGTCGAATGACGCGGCGTCCGGTCCCGCGCAATCCGAGCAGCCCGCCGATCTGGCGTCGCAGCCCACGATGATCGACCCGTCCATGCAGCAGCCCGTCTCGCCGCAGGTGCCGCAGCCGTCCCGGTCCGCCGTTCCCGCCCCGACGGTGCCGTTGCCGTACACGGCCCAGCCTGCGACCAGTGCCGCCACGATTCCGGTGCCGGGTACACCAACCGGCGCGCCCGCGACTCCGACCGCACCTCAATCCCAGTCGCAGTCCAAACCCAAGCAGAACAGAGGTCTGATCGCCGCCATCATCGTGGCCGCGGTGGTGGCCGTGGCATTGGTCGGCGCGTTGCTGTGGGTGCTGGTGATCCATCCGAGGATGTCCGGTTCGCCGAACCCGGCCTCGTCCTCCCAGAGCACTGGCACGTCCGGCAAGACCGGCTCCGACACGTCCGGCGAATCCACCGACCCCAAGGCCAAGGCCTGCGCCGACGCCCCGGATTTCAACATCGACTCCCACGACATGCACGGCAAGGATCTGGTGGTGCGTCTGAAGGTCACGGCCTCCTGCGGCAGTGGAAGCACCCTGAACCTCGATGACGACGCCGTGCGCATCACCCTCAAGGACGGCGACGCCACGCTCGCCGACGCCGTCTACGACTTCTCCGACGACCCGCTGACCGCCAAGGCCGGCGAGGACGCCGAAACCTCCGTGGCCTTCGCACAGTCCCAGTACTGGTTCGTGCCCGGCGAGGCCGATTGGGACAACCTGGAGATCACGGGCGAGCTTGGTGCCGACGCACAGGGAGACAAGGCCAAGCTTGACAATTCCAAGGACTTCGCCGGTGCGGACGCGCTCGACAAGGACGGCCGGGAGAAGGTCGCCAAGGCCGCCATCGACCGGCAGATCAGCCATGACAAGTCCGCGGTCGACGACCTGACCGGCGATTACACCACGCAGCTGTCCAGCAAGCAGCTCAACATGCAGGCGGACGGCAAGACCTGGACCTATCAGGACATCTGGCAGCAGTACGTCGATCTCAAGAACGACTGGCCGAACACGGTGCTGCTGTGGTCCGGCGACTGGCCGAAGTACCAGCGCAGCGGCACCACCGAATACTACGTGATGCTCTCCGGCGAAACCTTCGGCAGCATCGACGATGGCTGGGATTGGTGCAGCACCAACGGTTTCGGCCAGAACGACTGCATGCCCATCAGCTTCGAATAGCCGTCACCACGTGCCGATCGGCGCGGCCACGGCGTCCAGCACCTTCAGCAGGTCGTTCGGATTGACGCCCACGGACAGGCCGCGCTTGCCGCCCGAGACCAGGATCTCGTCGAACTGCAGCGCGCTTTCGTCCAGCACGGTCTTGTGCCGGGTCTTCTGGCCGAGCGGCGAGATGCCGCCCACCACATAGCCGGATTCGCGCATGGCCACCTTCGGATCTGCCATGGCGGCCTTCTTGGCACCCACGGCGGCCGCCAGCGCCTTCAGGTCCATGTGGCCGCTGACCGGCACCACGCCGACCACGCGCTCCGAGCCGGTGTCCGCCATGAGGGTCTTGAACACCTGATGCTCGTCAAGACCGAGCTTGGTGGCCGCCTCCACGCCGTAGCCGTCGTCCATGTGGTCGTTCGAATGCTCGTATTCGTATACATGGAACGCCACGCCGGCCCTCTCCAGCTGGACGGTCGCCGGCGTGGATCCCGCGCCTTTGTCATGCTTGCTTTTCTTAGCCATGATTCCCGTTCTACTACGAAGAAACCCCCGCACGGGGCGGGGGTTTCATCAAATGCCTATGGATTCGCGCAACCGCGAACCCATCCGTCTACCGGTCTTGCGGCCGGGCCGACTTCAGACGAGACTCACTCGGAGATCTCGGCGAAGTACAGCAGGGTACGGATCATGTTGGAGGTGAAGCCGTACTCGTTGTCGTAGAAGGAGACGGTGCGAGCCAGGGTCACGCCGTCAACGGTGTTGACGTCGGTCTGGGTCGGGTCGAACACGCCACCGTGGGTGTCGCCGAGGATATCGGAGGAGACGATGCCCTCATCGTTGTAGCCGTAGAACTCGCAGTTCTCGAAGGCTTCCTTGAAGGCGGCGTTGATCTCGTCGGCGGTGGTCTCGGTGTTCAGAACGGTGGTCAGCTCGGTGACGGAGCCGTCCGGGACCTGGACGCGCTGGGCGTGGCCCTGCAGCTTGCCGTTCACGGACGGAACGACCTTGCCGATGGCCTTGGCGGCGCCGGTGGAGTGGGCGATGGTGTTGATGGCGGCGGCGCGCAGGTTGCGGCCGGTCTTGGTGCCACGCGGGCCGTCCAGCAGCATCTGGGTGCCGGTGTAGGCGTGGATGGTGGTCATGAAGCCGGCCTTGATGCCGAACTTCTCGTCCAGCAGCTTGACCATGGCGGCCATGGAGTTGGTGGTGCAGGAACCGGCGGACACGATCACGTCGGAAGCCTTGAGGATGTCGTGGTTCACGCCGAACACGACGGTCGGGGTGACGTCATCCTTGGCCGGGGCGGAGATCAGGACCTTCTTGGCGCCGGCGTTGATGTGGGCCTGGGACTTCTCGGCGGAGGTGTAGAAGCCGGTGCACTCGAGCACGTACTCGACACCGTCGTTCTTGACCCACGGAATGTTGTTGGCGTCCTTCTCGGCGTAGACCTTGTACTCCTTGCCGTCCACCACGATGGAGTCCTCGGTGGCCTTGACGTCGACCGGGGTGCCGTCGTCGTGACGGAAGGTGCCGTGGGTGGAATCGTACTTCAGCAGGTAAGCCAGGGTGGCCGGGGTGGTCAGATCGTTGATGGCGGCAACTTCGATGTCACCAGCCTGGCCGCCGCGAGCCTGCAGCTCGAAGATGCGACGGAAGGCGAGACGACCAATGCGACCGAAGCCGTTGATACCAATCTTAACTGTCATGTAATTCTCCCTTGTAGGGTGGCCATGGTGGGCATGCGCACACCGGGCCATTGTTTACCAACGCTTGTTACTTTAATGCCTTGTCTGTACACAAGGCAATGTTGCAGCATGCGTTTTGGGCAAAATCGCCCGTTTTTTTGTGAGCGTTCACATTCCGTTCTCCGCATGACCGCATGCCGGGCGTCGGCAGGGGAAAGCGCCGATTCGCGGATGGTTCAGCGAACCAGCAGTTTGGACACTTCGGTGTCCAGTTCGCCGATGCCGCCGTCGAATGCGCGGAACCGGCTCACCCCGGGCAGCGCCACCTCGATGGGGAAGGTGACGATCAGCGTGCCGTGCTCCACGCTGACGGCCGCGTCCACCTGGTCGCGGAACTCGTTGCTGACCCCCTGCACCACCGTGTTGGTCAGCGTGCCGTCCCTCAGCTCGTACTTGAGCCCCGGCTCGTTCACGCCAAGCGAAACGTCTGAGTGGGAGAACACCGATACCATGCGGCCGTCCTCGGGCACCGGATGCGCGGGGAAGGAGAGCCTGCCGTCGGTGATGGCCGTGACGATCAGCCCGTCGCCGTACAGGTAGCCGCTTGCGCCGTGGCGCGACAGCAGCGCCATCAGCTGGATGCAGGAGATGGAATGGTCGATGCGTCCGCCGAGCCCGCCGTAGACGCGGAACTCGCGGCAACCAGCTGCCCAGCCGACCTTCAGTGCAGACAGCATGTCCGGATCGTCCTTCAGCGGCGGCAACGCGATCGTATGCGTGCCGGCCGCGGGACGACGCCCCTCCAGCGAATCGAAATCGCCCACCACCACGTCCGGGGCGATGCCCAGCTCGCGCGTATGGTCGAGCCCTCCGTCGGCCGCCACCACATACGCGCCGGACGGCACCATGGGATCGCCGGCGTAGTATTCGCCGGCGCCGAAAATCACGCACACCTTGCTCATGCGTCCAACTGTAGCCCTCCATGCCGCTCGTCGCCGTCCATCGCTGCTAGGCTGGGCGGAACGGGACATCATCCGGATGGAGAGAACGGGGGAGCGGCATGGCGCACATCACCGAAGCAAGCGAGAGGCCCATCCTCAAATCGAAGGTGTTCCTCTACGTCACCGAATTCTTCTCCGGCATGTCCGTGATGGCCGCCGAACTGGGCGCATCCAGGCTGCTGGCGCCCTACTTCTCCAGCTCGCAGATCGTGTGGACCATCATCATCGGCACCATCATGATCGCCCTCGCCTTGGGTGCGGTGTTCGGCGGCCGCTGGGCGGACAAGGACCCGAACCCGGACAAGCTGTACCTGCGCATCATGGTGGCCGCCGTATGGATCGCGCTCATCCCGCTGGTCGGCAAGTACCTCATCCTCATCATCTCCGGCCTGCTCATCGTCACCGTCTCCACGAACTTCCTCGTCATCGCGGCGTTCATCTGCTGCGCCATCATCTTCGTGCCGCCGCTGTTCCTGCTGGGCACCGTGACCGCCGGCCTCAACAAGTTCGCCACCACCTCACTGGAGGACAACGCCTCCGTGGTGGGACGGCTGTCCGCATGCAATACCGTCGGCTCGATCCTGGGCACCTTCCTGCCCACGTTCGTCACGATCCCGGCCGTGGGCACGTTCGTAAGCTTCCTCATCTTCTCCGGCGTGCTACTGCTCATCCCGCTCGCCTACTTCATCTCCATCAGGGCCAGGCGCGTGGCCTGCGTGGTCTCCGCCGTGATCTTCGTGATCACCGGCTGCGTCTCGCCGCTCACCGGCTTCGCGTTCTGGGAGACCAACCTCGCCTACGAGGGGGAGTCCATATACAACTACCTGCAGGTCAAAAACCTGTCCGACCGCACGATCCTGTCCACCAACGTGCTCTTCGGCGTCCAGTCCGTCACGATGAAGGACAAGGGACTGACCGGCATGTACTACGACACCGCCCTCGCCGCGCCCGCGCTCGCCGACAAGGCGGAATCCGCGCTGATCCTGGGCATGGGCACCGGCACGTACGCCCGTCAGCTCAGACAGTACTATCCGGACATGGCGATCACCGGCGTGGAGATCGACCGGAAGATCACCGATCTGGCCGGCACCTACTTCGACGAGCCGTCCGACGTGCCCGTCTCCACCTATGACGGCCGCGCCTGGCTGGCCGCCTCGCATGACACGTACGACGTGATCATGGTCGATGCGTACCAGGACATCACCATCCCGTTCCAGATGAGCTCGGACGAGTTCTTCTCCATGGTGCGCGAGCATCTCAATCCTGGCGGCGTGATGGTGGTCAACATGAACATGGTCTCGGACGGCGCCGGCTCGATCAACGAGGCGCTGCAGACCACCATCGCCAACACGTTCGACGGGTCATGCCGCGTCGGCACGACCTTCACGGCGGACGTGCCGAACACCACCAACCGGGAGCTGTTCGCCAAGGCCCCCACCAAGGACGAGCTGTCGCGGTACGACGGCTGCAGCGATTCCTGGCGCGGGACCGGCGAGATCGGCACCGTCTCGAAGCCGATCACCAGTGGTATGGCGAAGGACGTCAGCGCCGGGTCGCTGCGGGCCGCCACATGGGACCGCACGCACGACGGCGAACTCGCGGCGTACATGAGCGAGGTCGCCGGACGCATGACGCCGGTGGCGGATCCGGTGGCCGGCTCCACCGATTCCTCGCTGATCCTGACGGACGACAAGGCGCCGGTGGAGGTGCTCGGCATGCGTGCCATCGACCAACTCATCGCTGAGGAGGCCGGACCGTACCGCGAGATCCTGAAAACCGAGGGCATCGGCGGCCTGCTGCGCGCCGTGCAGTGATGTCCCGACACGCGGGGCGGTGATGTCCGGGCGTGTGGTAAACTTTCCATTTGGCTTGAGAAATCAAGAAAGCGGGGCAACCCCACCTGGAAGCCTTTCAAGGCCTCGGGTTCAAGGCATAAGCCTTCAGATTGCCGTCTGTTTCCATACACGGCGATTGTGATGATTCGTGAATGCATATCACGGATTGCGGAACGTGCGCATTGCGCCGGCTTCGGCTTGCCATGAACCTGTCGCGTTGAATCGACTGCCAGATGAGCCTCGCGAGGAACAGCAGAGGATTGGAGTCATCATCAGCGACGAACCACGCATTAACGACGAGATTCGCGTCCCGCAGGTACGCCTGATCGGCCCGAAGGGCGAGCAGGTGGGCGTCATTGCGACCTCCGTCGCGTTGAACCTGGCCAAGGAGGCAAACCTCGATCTCGTCGAGGTGGCCCCGAACGCGAAGCCTCCGGTCGCCAAGCTCATCGATTACGGCAAGTTCAAGTACAACGAGAAGATCAAGGCTCGTGAAGCCCGCCGCAACCAGAGCACCGCGGAAATCAAGGAGATTCGTTTCCGCCTCAAGATCGACGACCATGATTTCGACGTGAAGAAGGGTCATGTGACCCGCTTCCTCAACGGCGGCGACAAGGTCAAGGTCACCATCATGCTGCGTGGCCGCGAGATCTCCCGCCCGATCGGCGGTGTGGAACTGCTGCAGCGTCTGGCCGACGACGTGGCGGAGTACGGCACCATCGAGTCCAAGCCGAAGCAGGAGGGTCGCAACATCATCATGACCCTCGCTCCGAAGGGCAAGAAGGTGCACACCCAGTCCGAGCAGCGCCGTCGCGGTGCGGAATCCCGCGCCGAACGCCAGGCACGCCAGGCCGCCCGCCTGGCCGCCAAGCAGGAGGCGCAGGCCCAGGCCGTGGCCGAAGCCAAGGCCTCGGTTTCCCCGCAGACTTCCGATATGAAGAAGCAAACCAGCAAGGAGGGCAGCAATGCCGAAGATGAAAACTAATTCCGCCGCTTCCAAGCGCGCCAAGATCACCGGCTCCGGCAAGGTGAAGCACGTCGGTTCCGCCATGCGCCACAACCTCGAGCACAAGTCCGCTCGCAAGCGTCGCGCCCTGTCCGCCGACGACGTCCTGCGCGGCGGCCAGGCCAAGAAGATCAAGCAGCTTCTGGTGAAGTGAGCTTAGGGCCCACCCGGAAATAACAAGACTTTAGAAAGCTGAGGAAATAGATTATGGCACGTGTCAAGCGCGCAGTGAACGCCCACAAGAAGCGTCGCGTCGTTCTCGAGAGGGCTTCCGGCTACCGCGGCCAGCGCTCCCGCCTGTACCGCAAGGCCAAGGAACAGCTGCTGCACTCCTTTAACTACAACTTCCGCGACCGCAAGGCTCGCAAGGGCGACTTCCGCAAGCTGTGGATCCAGCGCATCAACGCCGCTGTCCGCGCTGAGGGCATCACCTACAACCGCTTCATCCAGGGCCTGAAGCTGGCCGGCATCGAGCTGGACCGCCGCGCCCTCGCCGAGCTGGCCGTCTCCGATCCGGAGACCTTCAAGACCATCGTCGACGCCGCCAAGGCCGCTCTGCCCGAGGACGTCAACGCTCCCGCCGAGGCGTGAAACGGACAGTCCAGTGGACTGATGTGATTTTCTGACAGAAACCCCGCTCGATGAGCGGGGTTTCGTCATATTTCCGGCTCCCCTCAGCGAGGGGAGCCGTCGGGCGGGTTCTAGTGATCGTTGCAACGCTTGGCCGGGTGGCGGGAGTCATGTATGGGCAGGTGGGTTTTCGAGGGCGTGGAGTACGCGAGTCGGGGTCTTATGTGCGAGGCGAGGCGGGAACGC
>NZ_JAFEJP010000013.1:0-91074 GCF_018555355.1 Bifidobacterium sp. SO4 | reverse complement strand
TGCCGCTTCGTCGCCATGCTGATCCTGTCTTCCATACGACAAGCCAAACAGACCAACCCGGTTTCGCGCTCACTCCAGGTGAGGCACCACTACCCATTTCGCGCTCAAAAAACGTGAGGCACGTCGGCGGCAGTAGGCTGCCGCCACCCCGTGGTATACTGCGTATCAGCATTAGTGTGAAACCCGGAAGACCAAATGGCTTTCCGGGTTTCCGCATACATGCCCCGACTTGCGCGGCGTCGCCGGTTTCGGTTGGCACTGACGGCGGCGCCACGCTTCATCCACTCGTATGATTGGCGTATGCCAACCGAAAACAACCAACAGAATTCCATGCGCGTCGACTACGCCGACATGGTCGCATGGCTCAACAAGAAATGGGGAAACCAGGAATGCCCGATATGCCATGAGCATTCCTGGAACATCGAACAAACCGCCATCAGAGGAGACCGGTTCGTATTCACGGGACAACCGTCCAACGATGTGCCGTTCATGGTGTTCATCCCGGTCACCTGCACGAACTGCGGATACACGCTGCTGTTCAACAACGAGCGAATCCGCGCAGTAAAGCTTTACCCACAGGCGGACACCCAATGAGCGACGGAACCACAAACTCATTCGGATACTCCGATTCGGAATCGGGAATCAGCACGCCAAACGTCCCGAGAAAGGAGCCGACAAGAAGCATCATGGTCAAAGAGATCGACTCCGTCAAACGACAGATAGAACATCTCCATCTGATCGCACCTTGGAACGAGACCGTACTTGGCGGCGCAATCGGAGTCGTCACCTCCGCTGTGTTCGGCCTCATCGGATACTACCAGTCAGCAGACGCGCCTCGGTGGATAGAGATCGCGATGATAGGACTGCTTGCGGCAGGCATCGTCGCCGCGATACTGTGCCTCGTCTTCAGAACAAGTATGTCCGATATCGAGGCAGAGCAGAAAAAGGACATCATCGACGAACTCGAACGATGGAAGCACAACGGCGAATGACATGAAAGCCCCGGCAATATACCGGGGCTTTCGCGTGTTCAGTCCTTGTTCTTGCGGGGCCTGCCTCCGCCGACGCCACGTCCGGGACGGTTCCGATTCCACTCGTCGATGGTCTCGGGAAGCCAGCCGCGCGTCCTGCCGATGAGCGCATCCGGTTCGGGCAGTTTCAGGCTCAGGAACGCGCCTTGCGTGATGCCGAGCCGTTCGGCCGCCTGCTTGACGCCGAGGTATTCAGTCGTCATCGCCGCGTCTCCATCCGGCGAACAGGCCGGCCAGTCCGGCGGCTATCGCGAATCCGGCGGCCCCATAGGGCGCGTCGGTCATGGCGAACATGGCGGATATGACGGCGAACAGCATGCTTGCGATCGCCAATACCTTGTTTCTGTTCATGATTGCTTCATGGTTCTCAGGATAGGATTGGGGAGGGGTTCCGGCTAGTAGGGATAGCCGGAACCCCGTTTACTTCTTGCGGCGCTTCTTGCGCTCGGGCTTGTCGTCCTTGCGCAGTCCCAGCCAGATGGTCACGGCTATGCCGACCCAGCTGGTGATGAGCGTCAGCCAATCCTTGAGTTCCATGTTCACCTCCTTTCTTTGATTGATATATCTATCATATCCCAATGATGATAGATATGCAAGGCAGTAGAGCGCGACACGCCGAGAACCCCAACGATTCCGAGGAGCCAAGCCATGAGGTCCCGCACCAACTGGGGTACCAGTACCCGCCGGTACCGCCTGCCCGAAGACTGGGCCAAACGAAAGGCAATCGTCAAGGCAAGAGCACACGGGCTCTGCCAAGCCAGGCACCACGTGCCAGAATGCAACGGCATCGGCACCGACTGCGACCACATTATCCAAGGCGACAATCACGAACTCAGCAACCTTCAATGGCTGTCACACGCATGCCATAAAGCGAAAACCGAAAGAGAGAACGCGGAGCGCAATCGCAAACGCGCCGAAATGAGGCGGCACCCATCCGAAAAGCTTCCCGGACTGCTAGACTAGGGGCCATCCGGAGTGGGGAGGGACTCCTCCGGAACCTCGATGTAACCGCCGGATAGCACTTCCAATCTTACATACGGCAGAAAAGTCTGTTTTGGCCGGTTCGATGTTTTTCCTGCCCTCGATGCCGTTCATCCGCCGAAAGGGCCTTTCCGCGGCTTTTGCCGGCTTTGGCGCATGCGACTCGCTGCATCCACTGATGCGACAACGCTTTTTTAGAGATGTTACGTAAAAATAAAAATCGTTGGAATCATGCGGTTTTCTTGATTTATAAGGGTAAATAAAATATAATAATTGTATGAGCTTATGCGAATGTGGTTGCGGCAGAGAAATCCCCGAGCATGTAGGCAGGGGTCGCCCTCGTAGGTTTTTCAACGCGGCTTGCAGGGTCCGCGCGAACCGGGCGGAGACGTTCCCGGTCCCCGCTGAGATGGTCGCCGCGAACCGATGGGTGCGCTGGCAACGCATCGTCAGAGGAGACGGAACTACAAAGAACCCGCGCACCATTGACGGACGACAGGCATCAAGCACGGATCCGACTACATGGTCGCCGTTCGCCGACGCCAGAATCTCGACAATCGGCGATGGCATGGGATTCGTTCTCGGCGACGGCTTCGCGTGCATCGACCTCGATCACTGCTACGATGCACGCAACCACCTCACCGACTGGGCGAAGATGCTCATCGCCCCCGTCCAAGGCAAGACCTACATCGAAACCAGCCCTTCCGGTGACGGACTCCACATCTGGGGACGAGCCCCGGAACGCACCGGCCTCAAAGTGCGCGGCATAATGAACGCCGAGGCATACAGTCGCGCTCGGTACATCACCTACACCGGCCGCGCATGGCATAAAAGCCCAGCGATCCTAGCAGACCTGACGTTCCTGTTCGATGTCATCGCCCGGCTTTCCTGACCGGACGGTAGGAAGGAGACCGATAATGCCACACAAGCCGGCCTCCGGCCACCGAATGCCAGGAAAACTCATCAAAGACGGAAAAGGGCAGCGTCTATGGCGGGATCTGACCGCGAAATGGGAATTCACCGAGGAAGAATACAGACTTCTCGAATCTGCCTGCTATACCGCCGACCGCATTACTCTCGAACGGCGTGAGATAGGAGACAAACTCACCGTCGAAGGCAGTATGGGTCAGATTGTCGCCCATCCGTTGCTCGCCCAATTGCGCGCCGACGAGGAACATCTCGCGAAACTCTTGGCTCGCATCGAGATGCCCGAGCCCGAGGAGAACACGAATACATCCACCGAAGGGGAACGTTCCGCGCAGATGCGGGCTGTGGTCAACAGCCGCTGGCATGCGGCCTACGGGGGCGGCTGATGGCGAGGCTGCTTACCAAAAGGACGGCAGCCTACATCCCCTCCCGCCAATCCGAATACCAGGAGATCATCGACTGGTACAGGCAGGCACTCGTCAACGAGCCGGCGCGTGAATGGAACACGAATCCCACGCTCATCGGCCCCACGTGGAAGCGTGACGCGCATGGCTGGATCCTTCCGGAGCATACTCTCGGCTGGAACTTCCTCGCGTGGAGCGGCTACTGGCTGCGCAATGCGAAGCAGCGGACCCCGTGGAAGTGGACAAACGAGCAGGCGCGGTTCTGGCTGTGGTATTACAGCCTGGACGAGCATGGCGTTCCCGTGCACGACAACGCGGTCCTGCAACGGCTCAAGGGCTGGGGCAAGGATCCGATGGCGGCCGGCGGGGCGGTAACTTCTTGCTTTGCGGACCTGACGTTCGACCATTGGGGTGCGGACGGCGAGCCCGCAGGCCGTGAGGAGCCGAACGCATGGGTGCAGGTATGCGCGGTCAGCCAGGAGCAGACCAAGAACACGATGAAGCTCCTGCCCGGTCTCATTCCCGCGGAGACGAGACGGTATTACGGCATTCAGCTGGGCAAGTTGAACATGTACGCGCTGGGTGACAGCCGCCAGATCGAGGCTGTGACCTCGTCGCCGCTCGCGTTGGAGGGCGGTCGTCCGACATTCCTCATCAGGAACGAGACGCAGAACTGGAATTCCAGCAACGGCGGCCATGACATGGACGGCGTGCTGTCCGGCAATGCGGCGAAGTCCGAGGATTCGGTGAACGTGAAGATGCTGGACATCTGCAACGCCTACCGTGACGGCGAGGACAGCGTGGCGCAGCGTGTGCGCGAGGCATGGGAGGGCACGCAGGGCGACCCGAATTCCGAGGACAAGGGCTTGCGTCCGAAGTACATGGATTTCGGCCTCCTGTATGACTCGATCGAGGCCGCGCCGGATACGCCCATGACCGAGGAGAGCATTCCCCGTGTCGTGGAGGACGTGCGCGGTGATTCCACATGGCTTTCGACCGCGAAGATCGTGCGTGAGATCATCAACCCGAAGAACCCGGTCTCGGAGAGCCGACGCAAATGGTTCAACCAGTGCGAGGCCCCGGAGGATGCGTACGTGACCAGTCAGGAGTGGGATGCGAACGAGCATCCCGAACTGAAACTGGAATCCGGCGAGGAGGTCTGCATGTTCCTGGACTGTTCCCTCACCGATGACGCGACCGCGTTGGTCGCATGCAGGATCTCCGATGGTTTCGTCAAACCGTTGGGCCTGTGGCAGAGGCCTCCGGGCAAACGTGGGGACAAGTGGCGTGTGCCGCGTGAGTCGGTGGACGACACCGTGCGCGAGGCTATGCGCCGGTACCGGGTGCTGGCGTTCTGGGGCGACCCCTCGCATGTCCTGGACGATGAGACCGGCTTGCATTACTGGGATCCACTGTTTGATGCCTGGCATCGTGATTACGGCCGCCGACTGAGGATGTGGGCGAGGCCGGGTGGGCGTGACGCGCACGCGGTCATGTTCGACATGGTGCGTCTGGACGTGCAGAAACGGTTCGTGGAATACGTCGACCAGGCGTACACGGCCATCTGCGACAAGGATTTCCCGCACGATGGCGACGCGCGCCTGCGCGCCCATATGCTCAATGCGCGCCGTCAGCCCACGAAGGCTGGCATGAGCATCGCCAAGGAAGGGCGCGAGTCCCGTAGGAAGATCGATCTCGCGTTCTGCGCGATAGCGGCCCGCGGCATGCGACGTGAATATCTGAACACGAAGAAGAGAGGAGGCGGACAGGTATGGTGACGTCGTTGGAACCGATGCAGTACGAGACTCCGGACGATGCCCAAGCCGCGTTGAGCGCTATCCTGCTTCCCTCCTACGGGAACACGGTGGGTCGTCTTGATCGCATCGACCGGTGGTGGAGGTGGAATCCGAAGCCCATCCGACTCCGGCGCGCCACGCCGGAGCATAGAATGCTGCGTGACATGGGCGTAACGCCGTGGCTGCGTCTTGTGGTCACGACCATCGCGCAGACCCTCTATCTGGAGGGCGTGGACATGCCTGGCGAACCGGGTACCGACGCGACCCGTGAATTCTGGCATCCATGGGTCGCGAACCGCATGGGCCGCAAGCAGGTCGCCCTGCATAAGGCAGCCATCGCTTACGGCAGCGCATACGCGGCCGTGCGAGACGATCCCGATTCCCCCGGCGAGGCCCGTATCGAATGCTATTCACCACGTGAGGCCATCGCAGTCTACCGTGATCCGGCTCGCGATGACTGGCCGCAATTGTTCGCCTCGATCCAGCATCGGTGCGGGGCGGCCGACTGCTATGAGCTATGGGACGCCTATCGCATATGGCGTTGGGAACGCGACGAAAACAACATGTATCGGTTCATCGCTGCGACCGCCCACAATGCGACGGACGCGAAGGGACGCCCGGTGTGCCCGGTGGTCCGGTACACGAATGATCTCGACCTGGAAGGCCGGGCTAACGGTGAGGTCGAACCGTACATCCCGCTGGCGAATCGATTGAACAAGGACAATTACGATCGAATGCTGGCCCAGCATTACAACAGCTGGAAGGTGCGCACCGCCACCGGATTGGATATGACCGACCTGACTGACGAGCAGCGGGCAAAGCAGAAGGCGAAGCTCAGCCAGGAGGATATCCTCACCGGTGGCGAGGGCGTCCAATTCGGCACCTTGACGGAGACCACGCTTTCCTCGCTCATCGAGGCTAAGCAGGCTGACGTGGAGGAACTGGCCGCCGTGTCCCAGACGCCGACGACCGCGTTCGGCAAGATGGTCAACGTCGGTGACGCCGGCATTGCGGAGAGTCGTGCCGGCTTCTATGCGAAGCGCGACGAACGGCAGAAGTCGTTCGGCGTGAGTCATATGGACGTGCTTCGTCTGGCGGCGGGCATCGAGGGCCGCATGGACGATGCTGCGAACTTCGAGCTGACCCCTATCTGGGAGGATACGGACGTGCGCACCATCAATCAGGCGGTGGATGCGCTCGGCAAGGCCGCTCAGATGCTCGGCGTCCCCAAGGAGCAGCTGTGGGACATGATTCCGGGCGTTTCCAAGAGCCGTGCCGATTCATGGCGCGAGTATGCCGAGGCTCATCCTGATGCGGACGCGCTTGCGGTGCAGGCGTATCAGGCGCAGCTCAACCCGGTGACCGACGATGGCATTGACCAGTGAGGGCGCCGTCCTGACGGACAAGCACCGGCGGGACCAGGTGCGATTGGCCATCACCGCGGACAGCCAGGCGCGCCGCCTGTGGGATTCCACGCTCGACGTGAACGATCTGAAGCGTACGCAGCCGATCTGGAAGAAAGCCATGCTGCGCCTGTTGGAGACGTGGTGGAGCATCAGCGCCGAAACCGCCGCCGACTATCTGCCCCGTTTCCGTGAGGCGGAGACCGGCGACGGCGCGTTCGACACGGCCGTACCGCGGTTCGACCGCAAGCAGATGGCCCGCCAGATTGATTGGACCGGCGCGACGAACGTGCTGTGGCGCATCGCCCGGGGTGAGACTCAGGAGGCCGCGTATGCGGCTGCCCGCAGCCTGTTCCTCGGTGTCTTTCATGAGGCCGTGCTCACCGGCGGACGCACCACGATCGAACGTTGGGCCAAACGGGACACGAGGGCCATTGGATGGCGTCGCGTGTCAGACGGCAATCCGTGCGCGTTCTGCGCGATGCTCGTCACCCGCGGCCCCGTGTACACGTCGGCGGAGAAGGCCGGACTGAGTGCCAAGACCGGCAAGAAATACCATCCGAACTGCGGGTGCACGGTTGAGGTCGTGTACGGCGACTGGAAGCCCACGGACAGGGAGAAACGGTGGATCGACGATTACTATCGCGCCGCCGAAAGCCTGCCGAAGAACACTCCTCGCACCTACAACGTGATCCTGCCCATCATGCGCAGGAACGGGAACTTCCGTGACTCCGCGGCACAGCGCAGCACCCCCGAGGCACTTGCCGCACGCCGCAAGGCATACGCGGAGAAGAGGGCCGCGGAGTTCGCCGAGCGCAGGCGGATGCTTGACCGGCTGCTGGACAATCCCGGCCAGCCGATGAGCATCAGCAAGGCCGACCGGTCGCATGCGAATCCGAAGTTCGAATCGCATGGATGGCGGTACAGGAACAACTGCCAGTCCTGCGTGCCCGCGTACGAGATGCGCCGCAGGGGCGTCAACGTCAAAGCCCGCGGATTCGGTTCCACTGAATCCCAAAAGGTCAAGATGGACACCACTCTCGCCTGGATCAATCCTGCGACCGGGCGACCGCCGACATGGCGTAGCGTCGGATCGATGACCGAGGACCTCGTTTTCAGCAGAATCAGACGACGGGTGAATCCAGGGGAACGATACGCCATGTCCTTCGCATGGCAGCGCCCCGGGATGGGTCACATCGTCGTGTTGGAGCGTCCTTGGACGAACAAGGCAGGCGACATCATCGTCGTGGACCCCCAATCAGGCAAGCGGCAGACGTTGGAGCAGTATTTCAGACGGTATCCCGTGGACGCCCGCAGTGTCGGCATCTACCGGATTGATAATCTGGAGTTGAACAGGGACATCGCACCGGGATTGATGGAGGCTGCGGACTGATGAAGACTCTCAGCGAACTGACCGAAAGCGCGAGGGAAGAGGCTCGACGGGAGGGTTTCCGGCTGCTTGAACCCGCCGGGGTGTATGACGGGGAACTCATCATCTACGCCATTCCCGCCGGTTGCGAGCCCGGCGACGTTCTCGGACTTCCCCAAGGGTTCTTCGTGGACCTCGAAACCGGGAAGGCACGATATTGCACCGCCGATGAGAGCCTGCTGCTGGCGACGCGCAAGTTCCTTGCCGAGCTCGGGCCGGTGCCGGAAGAGTAGACGGTCCCCATATACGGATTTTTCCAAGCCACCATGAAGTTCATGGTGGCTTTTCTTATGCCCGCAGGACGGGCGGAAAGGAAACCATCATGGCCGACGAGACCACCATCGAAGACCAGACCGAACCCAATGCCCCGGATACGCCGGCCACTCCCCCTGCGGATGATTCGGCTCCGAAGCCGCCGTGGGAGCGCGACGGCGAGGATTTCAACCCGGAGAAGGCGTGGAACCTGATCCAGAACCTGCGCGCGGACAACGCCAAGCTCAAGGAGAGCAACGAATCGCTTTCCCTGAAGCAGCGCGAGGCCGAGGATGCCAAGCTCACCGAATAGGAACGGCTCCAACGCGACCTCAAGGAGGCGCAGGCCCGACTCGCCGAAGTAGATGCGGCCAAGGCATGGGCTGAAGCCCGCGCCAAATATCCCCAACTCACCCAAGAGGATTTCGACCTCATCGGCGCGGGAACGCCCGAAGAGATCACAGCCAAGGCCGCGAAGCTCGCGGCACGCATCCCCGCCGTGCAGGACGCGGCCGGAGAAGCGGCACGACAGGCATTACACGATTCAGAGATGCGCAGGCCGCTGACCGGCGGACTCGACCCCAAGGGCGAGCAGTCCTCCGATTGGCTGCGCAACGCATTGACCGACAAGTAAGGAACACATCATGGCAGACAATTTCACCAGCCAGATCGCACGCAACGATCTGGGCTCCAGCCTCATCCCGGACGAGGTCAGCCAGGAGATCATCCAGACGCTGCCCGAATCCAGCGTACTGCTCACCCGTGCGCGCCGCGTGCCGATGAGCAGCCGCAAGAAGACCCAGCCCGTGCTCGCCACGCTCCCGGAGGCCTACTGGGTGCAGGAGGGTGCGCTCAAGCAGACCACGAAGACCGGCTGGGAGGACGTGAGCATCACCGCCGAGGAGCTCGCCGTCATCGTCCCCATTCCGGACAGCGTGGTGGATGACGCGAAGATCAACCTGTGGGATGCGGTGCGCCCGCTCATCGCGGAGGCGTTCGGCAAGAAGATCGACGGCGCCGGAATCTTCGGCATCGACAAGCCCGCTTCTTGGGATGACGATATCCTCGCGGGTGCCACCGCCGCCGGCAATATCGTCGCCCAGGGCACGGGTGCGGATCTGGCGCAGGACGTCGCCAAGCTCGCCCAGAAGGTCAGCGAGAAGGGCTTCGCCGTCAACGGCTTCGCCTCCCAGCCGGGCCTGAACTGGCAGCTGGTCGGCCTGCGCGACGCGAACGGCCAGCCCATCTACACGCCGTCTTTGACGCAGGGCACTCCGGCCAGCCTGTACGGCTATCCGCTCAACGAGGTCAAGAACGGCGCATGGGACATGACCAAGGGCGTGCTGCTGGCCGCGGACTGGACGAAGTTCGTGGTCGGTGTCCGTCAGGACATGACCTACCAGCTGTTCGACCAGGGCGTCATCAGCGACGCGGACGGCAAGGTCCTGTACAACCTGATGCAGCAGGATGCGAAGGCCCTGCGCGTGGTCATGCGCGTCGGTTTCGCGGTCGCGAACCCGATGACCCGCATCGCCGCCAAGGGCACCCAGTACCCGGCCGGTTTCATCACTCCGAAGGCGGGCAAGTGATGGCCAAGCAGATTCGATTCGTATCGCAGCCGGCCGTCATCGACGGCCAGGACGTGGCCGACGTGGCCGCGTTCGACGCTGCGGGAAACCCGGTTCTTCCGGGCGGTGGTTCCGGAACGCCGGCTGTGAAGCTGCCCCACATGGACAAGCTCGCAGCCGACGCCGATGCCGCCGCGACCGTGACGGCGTTCAACCAGCTGCTCGATAACCTCGCGGCCTCCGGTTTCATGGAATCCTCCACGCCGGCCGTGAAGACCATCACGAAGGTCGCTATCCAGCAGGCGACCGTCTGACGGGAGGCCCGTCATGGCGAAGAGCAGACTGCCGGCGTTCGCCGAAGTCGCCGATCTGGCCGAATGGCTCGGCGAGGACATCACCGACGACAAGGACGTGAAGCGCGCGCAACGCTGCCTGCGGGCCGCATCCAACCGTATCCGCCGGTACACGAAACGCACGTGGGTCGATGAAGCCAACCAGCTCATCACCCCTCTGCCCGAGGACATCGAGGACGTGTGCCTTGCCTGTGCGGGCCGTTTCTACGAGAACCCGAACGGCGAGACCCAATGGTCACGCCAGATCGACGACGCCATGGACGGTGGCAGCAGGAAGGTCGACGAACCCGGCCTGTACCTGACCGCCTCGGAAATGCAGACGTTGGATGATCTGGTCGCCGACCAGTCCCCGTTGATCGCCGGTCTCGGCGTCATCTCGACCACGAGGAACGAACTGCCCAGCCTGGACATGAGCCCCTACTGGTTCGAGGACGACGATTATCCGGGGTATCTGAACGTGAGGGTGACGGGATGAACGGTTTCAGGAAACCCGATATGAGCCGTCTGCGCTCCTACGCCCTGTCCCTGATGACGGATGAGTGCCGTATCGCCCGGTTGGGTGATGTGGTCACGGATCCGGATACGGGGTTGGATCGGGTGCCGGAGACGCCGGTGTATGAGGGCCGGTGCAAGGTGCAGACGGCCGGCGGGCTGGCGGCGGAGAACGTGGAGGGCGGTATGGCCCAAGCGTTGGCCGCCATCACCCCGCAATGGTCGTTGTACCTGCATCTGCCGTACGGGACGACCGGTTTGATGCCGGGCGATATCGCCACGGTGACGAAGGCCGGGGATCCGAATCTGGTGGGGCATCGGCTGCGGTTGCTGAACCTGCAGTCCGAGAAGTCGCATGCGACGGCTCAACGGTGGAACGTGAGGGAGGTGGCTTCGGATGGCGGTCAGGATTGACGCTTCGGAGCTGCGCGCGTTCGGCCGTGACCTGCTCGGCGTGCCGGCCCGCACCCGTGCGAAGGTCGCCGCAGCGGTGAAGAAGGGCGCGGTCAACGTGAAGGACGCTATCCAGGAGGATGTGAGGGAATCCTGGCATCCGGCCTTTCGCCAGATCTCCATCGGTTTTGAACTGCAGTCGGTCGGCAACGGCATCGCCGCGGACATCAGCCCGCGTGACGGTGGCGCTTCCGATTTGGCGAACATCGCGTTCTTCGGCACCGCACGAAGCGGTTACGCCACCAGGCACGAGTTCTACGAACACGCGGAGGACGAGCTTCCCGCGCTTGCGGAGTATGTGGCGAAGGCCGGAGAGGAGGCCCTGTCATGAGCATCCTCGACCTGACGGACTCCGTCATGAACCTCATCCCCGATTATGCGGGGTGGGATGTCTACCGCAACCGTGAGCCTCCGGCGACGGCGAACCCGCCGTGGGTGATCCTCACGTGCACGACCGGCGGCCATGTCGCGGTGGAGACGATGGACCTGACCGCGCATGTGGGCACGTTGGAGGTGCGCGTCGCCTCGACGAGCACGGACAGCGTGAACGTGCTGTGCGACGACAAGCTCATCCCCCTCCTGAACGCGGCCGTGCCTGCGGCCCCGTCTGGCGTGCAGGTCGGCTGTCTGACGTTGCGTTCGGATTCGGGCGCGTACGCGGCCGGCCTGACCGCGGACGACACCAGCCGCAGGTACCGGGTGCGCGTGCTCACGTTCCGGTTCGGTTGGAGCCGCCTGTGAGCCGGGTCGTCTACATCCGAGTGCGTGACATTCGCACCATGCACGAGTTCGACGTGCCGTCCACGGATCCGCGCATCAGGTCCGGGGTCTTCAAACCAGTCAACAAGAGCATCTATCCGCCGGCTTCCCTGCCGAGGCCGGCGAAGCATTACCCAGCCTATCTAAGGAGGCAACATCATGGCGGATGACACCACCACGCGCAAGGGCATCCAGTACCCTTCCGCGCCCGCCGACGGCCGTATCAAGACGGCCATCGTGCCGGCCATCGCCGACATCTACGCGCCCACGCTCGACGAGCTCAACGCGGGCGTGGACATCAGCTGCGCGATCACGTTGGGCGGCTTCACCTTCTCGCCGTCGCAGGCGACCATCACCGACCAGCGTGAATGCACGGACCAGGATTTCGACCGTCCGGGCCGCAAGAGCACGGGCGACAAGAGCATTCAGATCATCGACAACACGAACACGGAGTACGAGAAGGAATGGAACTACGCCGTCACCTCCCTTGAGGAGGGCACGACCGGTTTCATCGTGCGCCGTCGCGGCCTGCCGGCGTCCACCCCGTGGGCGGACGGTCAGAAGGTGACGGTCATCCCGTTCGTGGCCGGCGAGAAGCAGGCAGTCGCCCAGGACGAGAACACCGTGCAGCGTTCCACCGTCCCGTTCTTCGTGACCGGCGAGTGGACCGTGGACGGCGGCGTCATCGGAGGCGACCAGCCGCCGGAGCCGACCGTCATCCCGGTCGAATCCGTCACCCTGGATGAGGCGACCCTGCAGCTGGCCGTGGACGCCACGCACCAGCTGACCGCCACCGTCTCGCCGGATACGGCCACGGACAAGACGGTCACGTGGGCGTCCGATCATGCGGACATCGCGAAGGTGTCCGACAAGGGTCTGGTGACGGGCGTGAAGGCCGGCAACTCATCCATCACGGTGACCACGAAGGATGGCGGCAAGACCGCGACGTGCGCGGTCACCGTCGCCTAGAAGGGAGACTGACCTATGGCCAGGAAGAACAATGTGCTGCGTGCGGCAGACGGCACGGCCGTGCCGTCCGAGCTGATCGTGGGCGTGAGCCTGCAACTGGTGGCAGTGCCGACCTATTCGGACGGTTCCACCGGCGAGCCGACCACTGACGCCCAGTGGGCGTTGACGCCCGCCGCGAACGGCACCATCCCGAAGGGCCTGCTGACGCTGAGCAAGACCGGCGTCTCCAAGGTGACCGCGTCGCTGTCGAATCCGGATGGCTCCAAGGTCACGTCCGACCCGGTGTCCATCACGGGCACGGCGCCGGCGGGCGTGACCGTCTACTACGGAGTGTCCGCGGCAGGCGTGGACGCGATCGACGAGACCGTGGTCAAGGCGCTCACCTCGAAGACCGCCGCCTCCCCGGCGGGAGACTACGACGTGGACGCGGCGGGCGACGGCGACTACATCCTGTTCGCCCTGCCGTCCACGGCCAAGACGCCCGTGTTCAGCGTGGGCGGTTTCGACGGCGGCTTCGCCAAGGCCAAGACCGTGAACGTGGACGGCGTCGACTACGACGTGTGGCGTTCCGACAACCCCGGTCTCGGCGCGCTCACGTTCACCATCAAGTAAAAGGGGGACCGGCATGGGCATCCCGCTGATCTCCAACATCGAACCGCGCAACGGACGCGACTACCCGATCGCCCACGCCGAGAACATCGACGTCAAGGCGACCGGGCGGAAGCTCCTCGACGCGCTCAAAGACGGCGACCTTACCCCGGCCGCCGGCGTGCAGGCCGCCACGGACGCCGCCATCGACGCCCTGTTCGAAGGCAAGGCAGCCCGCACCGCCACCAACAAGATCCGCCAGGCACAACACAAGGAGTAACAATGGCAGAAACCTTCATCACCACCGGCAACCTCGCCCGCTTCAAGGAGAAGACCGACGCGCTCTACCAGGCCAAGGAGCTCAAGACCGGCAGCAAGACCGACTACAAGGTGTTGTCGGACAACAACCTGACCGACGCGATGGTCGCCCAGATCGGCGCCGCCGCCTCCAAGACCGGCTCGGTGACCCGTTTCACCGCCGCGGACGTGGACCTCATGAGCAACGCCACCAAGATCGATCCGACGACCCTGTCCCCGGCCGGCGGCCAGGTCGGCGACCTCATCATCGACGGCCACCACGACGCCTACAACGTCACCGCCGTCGCCGACGACAACACGCTCACGCTCGGCCCGGCCATCGGCAAGACCGGCGCCAACACGTGGGGCGATCTCGCCGGCCAGCCCACCATCGGCGGCAAGACGCTCGCCGCGGGCGACAACACGCTCGCCGACCTCGGCATCGAGGCCGCCGGCGCCGCGGCCGCGGCCCGCACCGGCGCGGTCGACGACGTCAAGAAGCTCGGCTACGACACCGCGGCATCGGTCGATAAGAAGGTCTCCGATCTGAAGACCGAGCTGACCAACTCGCTCGCCGGCGCGTACGAGCCCAAGGGCAGCACCGCGTTCGCCGACCTGGTCGCGGTGGCCGACGCGACCAAGGGCGACGTGTGGAACCTGCTCGATGCGTTCACCACCACGGCCGATTTCGTCGAGGGCGCGGGCCATGCCTACCCGGCGGGCACGAACATCGTGTGCGTGTCCGTGACCACCGGCGAGGGCGACGCGGCGGTGACCGCGAACAAGTGGGACGCGCTCTCCGGCGTGACCGACCTGTCCGGCTACATCGCCAAGACCGACCTCACGGCGGCCACGGACGCCGACATCGACGCCCTGTTCGCCTGATAGGAGCCCGGCATGGTCGATAAGTACATCACGCCGGCCATGCTCGGCCGCGCGATCGAACGGCTCAAAACGCAGGCCGCCACGCAGGTGAAGGTCCTCAACGATTCCGACGCCCTGCCCGACGACCTGCCCAAGGGCGGCGTCGCCATCGTCGTCGGACAAAACGGCATCACCTTCTACACCGAAGACGGCAAGACCGCCTGATCCCATTCTTCCCCGCAGGTTTTCTTAACCTTTCTTCCCCTGCGGGGAACCTCCATCCCGTGAGTCGCAACATCCGAAGAAAGGTCCTACATGTTTTGAAGAAAGGCCCCTCATCATGGCATTGCATGCGAAGCGACGCCGCGTCGAACTGGACATCATCCTCGACCAGCAGACCGCGCAGCATATCAAGGAGCTCGGCGACCAGCTCGCCAAGACACTGTCGTCCAAGGTGCGCACCGAGGGTGGCAATCCGCTCGCCGAACAGTACGCTCGCCAGATCGAACAGCTCCGCGAGGAATCCATGGAGGACACGATCCGCCTGACCGTGGAGGCGCTCCCCTATTCGACATGGAGCCAGGTCATCACCCGCAACACGAAGGTCGTGGACGGGGTCGCCAAACGCGACATCGTGGACACCGTGCAGGACAGCCTGCGCGCCATGATCGTGGACGCGAAACCCGAATCCGCGACCATCGAGGAGATCATCGACGTGATCCCCGAACTCACCGACGGCCAGCTCACACCCATCTGGACGACCATCCTCGAACTGAACGGAACCCTCGTGGACCCAAAAGCCGCGTTGGAATCAGCCTCGAGGATTCTCCACGGCTCGTCAAAGAGCTAAGGCTCTGCCGCCAACTCGGCGTCAGCTACAAGCGTTGGCACGGGTGGGAGCCGAAACAGACCATCCGCCCCGTGGACGGCGGCGGGTACACGGTGCTGACCGAACCCGAATGGGATGACACGGAACGCGCGTGGATGCTCGCCCTCGCCGATTACGAGGCGTCCCTGTGCCCGTCCTGCGGCCTGCCCAAGAGCGAATGCTCGACGCCGGACGCGGAGTTCCGCATCCATGCGGACGCGCACATCTGCTGGACGACCGCGCACCAGCAGCAGGCGCTGCGCCAATGGCGCGAGGAGCATGCGGACAGCCAGTGGGCTGACGCGCTCGTCACCACCGTAAGCATCGACAACTGACGATTAGGAGACGATCATGGCCGGAGGGCTGAACCGGAGCATCACCGTCCGTCTGCTCGCGGACACCGCCTCCTACGAGGCGAAAATGGCCAAGGCCGGCGCCAGCGCCGAACAGCTCGCCGGCGGCTTGGAGAAAACCGGCAGCAAGACCGGCATGATCACGAACGGGTTGGCGTTGGCGGGTGCCGCGGCGACCGCGTTCGGTGTCATGGCAGTGAAGACGTTCGCGGATTTCGACGCGAGCATGAGCACCGTGCAGGCCAACACCGGAGCCACCGCCAGCCAGATGGACGCGCTGCGTCAGGCCGCGATCGACGCTGGCGCCGACACCGTCTACAGTGCGTCAGAGGCGGCGGATGGCATCAACGAGCTCGGCAAGGCCGGCCTTTCCACGACCGACATCCTCTCCGGCGGTCTGTCCGGCGCGTTGAACCTCGCCGCGTCCGACGGCATGGCCGTGGGCGAGGCCGCCGAACTGATGGCCACCACGTTGAAGGAATTTAACCTGACCGGAGCCGACTCCAGCAAGGTCGCCGACGCATTGGCGGCGGGCGCGGGCAAGGCCGTCGGCTCCGCCCATGATCTGGGACTCGCGTTGAACCAGGCCGGCATGGTGTCGCATTCGTTCGGCATCAGCATGCAGGAGACCACCGGCACATTGGCCGCGTTCGCGAACAGCGGCATGATCGGATCCGACGCCGGCACCTCATTGAAGACGATGCTCATCTCTCTTGCGAACCCGAGCACGAAGGCCGCGAACCTCATGGAGGAGCTCGGCATCAACGCCTACGACGCACAAGGCAACTTCGTGGGACTGGCTGGGCTTGCCGGCCAGTTGCAGACCGCGTTGGGCGGTCTTTCGCAGGAGCAGCGCAACCAAGCGTTGGCCACGATCTTCGGTTCGGACGCCATCCGAGCCGCGAACGTCCTGTACGAGCAGGGCACGGACGGCATCAACGACTGGACCAAAGCCGTGTCCGAATCCGGTTATGCCGCCGAACAGGCCGCCGCGAAGAACGACAACCTCAAGGGCGACTTGGAGAACCTGTCCGGCAGCATCGAGAGCCTGATGATCTCGATAGGCTCCGGCGCGAACGGTCCGCTCCGTTCTCTCGTGCAGACGTTGGACATGCTCGTGGACGGGTTCAGCCAACTGCCCGCCCCGGTCCAGCAGACCATCGTCCTGGCCACCGCCGTGGCGGGCGGATTCGCCGCAGTGCACAAGACCGCAACACCGTTGACGACCAGCTCCTCCGCATTGGCCCAGTCCATGGGTCTGCTCGTGGATCCCTGGCAGCGGATGACCACCGCGGCCCCTCAGCTCAAGGAGGGATTCCTCCAATTGGGTACGGCCATGATCACGTCGAACAGCAGCATGAACATCCTGTCCACCGGTCTCACCCGAGGACAGATCGCCATGAGCGGGCTTAAGAGCGTGGGCAGCGGCGTCGTAAGCCTGCTGGGCGGCCCGTGGGGCATCGCCATCACAGTCGCCGGCGCGGCGCTCATGTCGTTCGCCCAGAACGCGCAAGCCGCGAAACAGCGGACGGAAGAGGTCAAGACCGCACTCGAGTCCACCGGAGATGCCAGCGAGGCGCTCGTAAACCAGGTGCAAAGCATGCAGGTCGGTGATGACCTTGGAATCTTTGGCGGTCTCAGACGATGGTCCATGGATATGAAGACCCTGCCTGACCTGCTCGATAAGGTCGGACTGAGTATCAGCGACATGGTCAAGGCCGCCGAAGGCAGCGAAGAAGCCTTGGA
The DNA here is from genome assembly GCF_018555355.1 of Bifidobacterium sp. SO4. Lineage (NCBI taxonomy): Bacteria > Bacillati > Actinomycetota > Actinomycetes > Bifidobacteriales > Bifidobacteriaceae > Bifidobacterium > Bifidobacterium sp. SO4. The sequence goes on along the minus strand of NZ_JAFEJP010000013.1, from coordinate 73,541 downwards.
CAAGGTCAACAGCGTCATCGAGAAAGTGGGCGGCGCCAAGACCAGTCTTGAAGGCGAGGAACTCCAACGCGCCCTCGACAAGCTGACCGAATCGTACAACAAAGGCAAAGAAGCGGCAGGCGAGAAAACCGAGGCGTTGGACCAGTTGTCGGGTGCCAGCGAAAACGCGACGGGAGCCACCAACATCCTCACCGGTTCCATGCAGGATAATTCCGATGCCGCGGAGGATGCCACCAAGGCGATTGATTCGTTGGTCCAGAGCATGTTCTCCGTCGAATCCCCGGCGTTGAACGCGGACGAGGCCGTCACGCAGCTGAACCAGACGCTGCTGGAATCCACCCAGACCATCCAGGCCAACGGCGTTGTACTTGATCAGGCAGGCAATGCACTGGCCGGCCATGAGGAGGCCGCGTACAAGTCTCAGGCAGCATTGCAGTCGATGGCGTCGTCAGCGCAATCCGCGGCGCAGAAAATCATGGAGGAGGCCGAGGCGAATTTCCAGGCCGACCGTAGCACCGAGGAGCTGAAGGCGTCCACGGACGAGGCGAACGCCACACTCGGCACGGCGCGTGAGAAGTTCATCGAGGCCGCGGTTGCGGCCGGCATGAGCGAGGATGCAGCCAAGAAGCTCGCCGACCAGTACGGTCTCATCCCCGGTTCCGTGAGCACGGACATCATCATCAAGGGCTATGAGTCCACGATATCCAAGATCGGAACCATCAAGAACGAGTTCGCTACCCTGCCTGACGGGAAGACCATCCATGTGAACATGGAGTACACCGAAACGGGTCAGCATAACGTGCTTGGCAGCACGGGCGGCACCATCCCGAAATCGGCGTTGGCGACCGGTGGTCTCGTCGGATACGCGGACGGCGGCAGGATACCCGGTTTCGCGGCCGGAGGTTTCGACGGATACGTCAAGGGATTGGGCACCGCGACGAGCGATTCGAACCTGATACGGGTCTCCAAGGGCGAGTTCGTGGAGCAGGCAAGCGCCGTCGACTATTACGGCGCCGAATTCTTCCACGCGCTCAACAAGCAGCGTATCCCCCGCGAGTTCCTGTACAAGACGCCGAACGTGACGATACAGCAGCCTCAACCGACTCAGGAGGACCGGCGGACCTATATCACGTTGAACGTGACGGGTACGCCGGATCCGGAGGTGACTGCGCGTAAGACGTTCGCCTACTTGAAGGCCAATGTTCCGGGAGGTGCCTGGTGAGGGTGACGTTGACGCCGTTGGATGCCCCGTTGCATCCGCTGATCTTGAAGGACGGGAGCCGTAAGGCGTTCAACCCGTTCGACCGGCGTCCGAGCGTGGAGGCCGTGCTGGACGTGGACAGCCTGTCCGACGGCTGGTATTCCTCATTGGAGCCGGACGTGGAGGACAAGCCCATACCGGGCTGGCATGGCTCCTACCAGCCGGCGTTCATCCGGTTGAAGAAACGCACGGTCACGTTGAAGGGGCATCGCATGCGCTGGCTGCACGCCCGGGATGCGAGCACGTTGGGCGACGGCGCGTTCAAGGAATACCTGTGCGCCCTGGTCGGCCGCCTCGTCCGCCTGGAGGTGGAGGACGAGAACGGCTACCGGTGGTCCGACGGGTTTGTGGGCGCGCAGATCCCGTTCCAGTCGGACATGGGATTCACGACGTTCAGCATCATCCTGTCCCTGGAGTCGTTCAAGCACGGGTATGCGGGATTGTTCACGCCGGTCGGCAACCGTTGCCGGGTGGAGAACGACGGCACCGCGCCAAGCTGGCCGGTCGTCATCGTGGACAATCCGGCCGGCCTGTCGTTCGTGAACGTGTCCGACGGGACGGGCGAGGTCAACTGGACCGGGGACGGGACCGCCACGTCCGTCACGTTGTATTTCGCCGGACTGGACCCGCAGTCGGGGCGCATGGAACGCAACGACGTGTTCACCATACCGCCGGGCGGCATGGACCTGTACGTGACCGCGTCCAAGGGGTCGACGGTCACGGTCGAATGCGCGCCCAGCTGGAAGTGAGGCGGCATGTACCGTTTGGAAGCGTACGACACGATGAACGGCGTGCATCTCAACAAACGTCCGATACCGTTCACGTCCTGTTCGTGGAGCGAATCCTGGAACGCGGGCGGCGACATGAGCGTCCGCATCCCCATGAGCCGGGATGCGGAGGGCATGGATCTCGACGGTCTTCTCGTCGAACAGGCCACGCTGCTGGCCTTGTGGGACGGTGACCGTATCGTGCACGCCGGCCCGATCATGGAAAGCCCCGAATGGGATGCGGAAACCCAGGTGTTGTCCGTGAAATGCGGGGATGGCTGGAACCTGTTCGACTGGCGTCTCGTATTGGACACCCGGCTGCGGTCCATGGAATTCGACGGGCCCATCACCGTGGACGACGACAACCCGTCATCCGAATGGGTAGTCGGCTACGCAGGCAGCGGCGGCGACATCATCAAGGGACTCATCGGCCTGGCCCAGTCATGGGGCCGCCTATGCGTGAACGTGCCCATCGGATACGAGCCCCAGACAGGCGGCAGTCCCCTGTCCCTGTCATGGGCGGGATGGGATTTCACGACCATGAGCCAGGCGTTCTCCGACGTGCTCGACTCCGCCAACGGAGGACAGTTGAGGTTCGACCCGCAGATACAGCCGGACGGCAGGTTCCGCTGGCAGGCGCGTTGGGCGCAGAACGGTCTCACGGACCACGAGTGGATGTGGAACACGCTCGCCCCGCGCGAACGGATCCGGTTCCTCGGCGTCGCCTCCGGCGGAGAGCCGATCATCAACCAGGTGTGGGCGTCGGGAGGCAAGAACAGCGACCAGCTGCTCATGGCCCGCGCCGACGACACGGACGCGCAGACCGTGGAGACGCTCCTGCAGGCCGGTTCGGGCAGCGCCTCGTCGAACGGTTCACTCGCCGCATTGCACGCATATGCGAAGAGCACGCTGTCCGCGTCCCGACGGGACCGCGTGTGGAAGCTCCAGGCCCACGCCTCGCATCAGGTGCGGGTGGGCGATCATGTCGCGTTGCGCGTCAACGACGGGTTCATACACGAACGCGCCACGGACGGCACGCGCGTCTCCTCGCTGATACCGCTCGTAATCACCGACATATCCGGTGACGTGTCCGGCGAATGGCTGGATATCCAGGCACGCCAGTACGCGGCGTCCATCGACGGGATCCGTCCCGGCAACACGAATCCGGTCGCATGGCTCGCCAACCGTATGGACCGGTTGTCGCGCATGACGGCGATGGCGTTGGCCCCGTCAGGCACGCAGGCGTACGGCACCGTCGGCAAGATCAGGGAACTCTTCGGAAGGACATCGTGATGGGCGTATTGGAACAGCCTTACGTGCACGCGGACATCAGCTTCGCGCGCGGCACCACGTTCAAATGGGGATGGCACTGCTATCGGAAGACCACCGACGGCGCGACGACGCCCATGGACCTGTCCTCGCAGACCGTGCGGCTGCGGCTCTACACGCTCGACGAGATCCTGCTCGTCGACAAGCCCGTGTCCACCGCGAACTCCCAGGGCCTGCTGGTCGCGGAGATCGAGCCTGCGGACTTCTCCGCGGAATCGATGAAGGGCCGGCGGCGCGGCGTATGGCAGGTCATCGGCGCGCAACCGGACGGGGAGGCGTTGTTCGCCCGCTGGTCTCCCCCGGCCGGGGCGGACGGGAGCCTGCTGCAGACCATGCAGAACCTCGAATCGGGCGAGGTCACGCTCTACGGGTGGGGCTACTGGCTCGCCCACTGACTGAAGGAGTTGGATATATGGCGGCAACGCAAATCATCGACGTGGCCTACACGGCGCCCGGTCTTGTCGGCGAACGTGGCGAACCGGGTTCGCCGGGCATCACCGCGGTGGTCGTGGAGAGCGTGCCCGCGGAACGGGACGCGACGGCGACCCTCGTGGGCACGACCTTGTACCTGCAGATCCCGCGCGGCAAGGGCGACAAGGGCGACCCGGGTCCCGCGGGCGTCACCAGCGTGGTCGTGCGACTGCTCGCGGCGGGTTCGCAGCCCACCACGAATCTCGCGGACGGCGTGCTCACATTGGGCATCCCCGCCGGCGAGAAGGGCGATACGGGCCGGCCATTCACGGTCAAGGGACAGGTCGCGGATGCGACGAAACTGCCCGCGACCGGCTTGGAGGCGGGCGACGCCTACCAGACGTTGGACGATTCGCACGTACGACAGTGGAACGGCACGCAATGGCTCGACCTGGGCGAGTTCTCCACGGTCGCCGCGTCCGTGACCGTGACGGCCCCGTTGTCCGGCACGGGCGGCGTGGCGGACCCGTTGAAGCTCGGGGTCGGCTCGGGTCTCGCGGTCGACGCGCAGGGCCTGCTGAACGTGGTCGCTTCGGCCGCTACACGGGTCATCCCCAAGGGCGAGACCCTGCCGACCGGCCTGCCCCCCCGGGAAGCACGGTCGTGGAGATCGGTTCGGATGGGATCACCTTCTACAGAGAGGACGGCAAATGATGGCCGATACTGAGGAGACCACGGCGACCACGATCGCCGTGAACCATGTGCCGCAGGGTTGGCTCGCCAACCCGTTGGCGCAGGCGTCCAATGTGACGCAGGCGACACGGGGCGACGGGAGCCTGGCGGTCACGCTCGCCGAGGGCGCGACGGACGGTTACGTGCGCCCGTGGGCGGGGGTGGCGAAACCGGTCGGGGACGTGGTGGGCGTGCTGCTCCTGTCCTCCGTGGACGGGCTGACGCCCGCGGGCGGGGAGTCGCTCGACGGGGCGACCGGATTGATCTGGCTGCGCGGCGGCGCGGCCGCGTATTCGCATGTGATGGCCGTGCGCGCCACGGACCTGTCACAGGTGCGGTTACACGCGCCCGCGAACCGCAAGCCCCTGACCCTGGTGAGGGTCGGCTTGTTCGACATGGATTCGTGGACGCAGATGCAGTCCAGGGACATCATCTATTTCGACGGGGGCGGGATCACGCAGGCCGCGTCGGACGGGTACATCCTGCCGCCCGCGACCTCGGTCAGCCTGGGCGGCGTCATCATCGACACGAGCACGTTGAGCATCACGCCCGAGGGCGTGCTGTCCGCGTTGCGTCAGGAGATACCGGTCGCCAGCCAGGACACGCTCGGCGGCGTCAAACCCGGGCGCGGCGTGCAGGTGTCCGCCGACGGCACCCTGACCGCCCGGTTGGGCAAAAACCTGAACTTCGACGCGAACGGGGCGATCGAGGCGCCGGACATCGAGTCCCCGGACATGTCGGACTATCCGACCAAGTCGCAGCTGACATCCACCCTGGACTCGTACGTGACCAAGGAGCTCGCGGACGCCACCTATGAGAAAAAGGGTTCGGGCAGCGGCAGCGGCGAGAAGGTGGACGCCTATACGAAGAGCGAGTCCGACAGCCGGTACGTGCAGAAGGAAGCGCAGACGTTCACCATCGGCGGCGGCGCCGGCAAGGTGGTCGTCGAGGGCGATCACGTCGGCATCGTGTACGGGGACGGGCATCTGGACCTCAACCCGGGGTACGCCGCACTGTCGTTCGGCAAATACAACATCATGATCGAACCGGGAGGCATCCGCCTCAACGGCGTCAAGGGAACCACCACATTCTAAGCCGAACCATAACAAAGGAGAATCATCATGGCATTAGTCAAGACATCCGAAGTGTCCTTCGCCCCCGCATACGAGGCCCGTGCGGTCAAGGGCAAGGTCACACCTGCCAAAAAAACGTATCAGGGGTTCCTGTACTACCAGGAACTGCCGGTCGACGACTGGACGAAACCGGCGTACGACAACGGTCCCGACTTCCCCATCAGCAAACTGTACTGGGCCTTCGTGCAGATCTACATGGTGAAGAACGCCAACGACAGTACGGAATACGAATTCAAGTTCGAAAACCTCCCCTTCAACTCGGTTGTTTACTCCCGCGACGAAATAGTCGGTATCCACAGATCCTTCGTATTTGATTATGAGGAGAAATCCCTCACCATTACCGTAGTACCGTCGATGCTGGCAAACGACAACGCCAATATGGTCGTGACGAGCTTCCTCGGATGCCTGTATCAATCATGAGCCAGATCATCATCAGCGTGACCGCGGGCCTGATCATCGCGGCCGTGTCCGGCATGGCCGGCGTCCTGAGGGAACGGTTGAAGCAGGCGACCCGTACCGCGGTCGAGCATGAGACGCAGGACCGGCGCCGGTCCGAACTCACCAACGAGGGCGTCAGGGAACTCCTGCTGTGCAAATTGGAGAGCCTGCGACACACGATGGTCCTCAACGGCGGCATCGCCGACGACGACCTCAAGGCGAGGGCCCAACGCCTGTACGACATCTACCACCAGATGGGCGGCAACGGGCACGGCACCGAACTCAACCGCGACATCCAACGCGCGCCCATAGCGCCCAGACCCGTATCCCACAACGAGTGAAGCCCACCCCGTCCGGGTGGGCTTTCCCATATCCGAAAGGAAGAATCCTATGGCATCCCACGCCACCAACACCAGTATTCCCGGTCTCACCCAGGCCCGCGTCCAGGCCATCACCATGCTCGTCGTGAACCTCGCGTCCACCATCAGCGCCGGCCTCGCACTCGCCGGACTCAACCCGCTCCCGTTCACTTCCGACCAGGTGTCCGCGGGCGTGCTCGGCGTCATCGCCCTGCTCAGCGCCGTCTACAACTGGTGGACCCACCTGACCGTCACCCAGGCCGGCTACGAGGGCAAGCAGCTCACCACCGCCCTCAAGACCGGCGGCCTCAACACCACCACGCCGCAGAACGCATCACAGGACGACGGTCTGTCCCGCCTGTACGAGACCGACACCGACGGCACGATCATCCTGGACACGGTCACCGGCACCCCCGTCATCAACGTCAAAGGCTAAACCCATGACGTTGAACGGCATCGACATATCGAACTGGCAGCGCGGCATCGACCTCGCCGCCGTGCACGCGGACTTCGTGATCGTCAAACTCACCGAAGGCACCTGGTACGTGAGCGACACATACCCCGTGCAGCTCGGCCAGGCACTCGCATTGGGCCGCAAGACAGGAGCCTACCATTACGCCTCCGGCACGAACCCGACCAGCGAGGCCGACGTGTTCTGCACGCACTTCGCCCCCTACAAGGGCAAGGCCATCCCGATCCTCGACTGGGAGTCCGGCGGCAACGCCGCATGGGGCGACGGCAACTGGGTGCGCACGTGGACCGACCGCGTCCACTCGCGCACCGGCATCTGGCCCATGGTGTACGTGCAGTCCAGCGCCATCAACCAGATTCCCCTGGACGTGCGCGCCAACTGCGGGCTATGGGTCGCCCAGTACGCCTCCATGAACCCCGTATACGGATACCAGACGCCCCCGTGGAACGAGGGCGCGTACTCGTGCGCGATGCGCCAATACACGGGCACCGGCCGTCTTAACGGTTGGAACGGGGACCTCGATTTGAACAAATTCTATGGAAACCAAGCCGACTGGGACGCCTACGCCACCGGAGGCAGGAAGGACATCGACATGAGCGCAACGGCCGACATCCTGAAACGGTACATGACACCCGTGTTCCTCGCGGGCAAGGACAGCGGGGAACGACTCCTCTGGATCCCCACGCAAGGAGTCTACGGGCTCCACGAGCCGGCGGAACTGCACGAGGTCGCCACGGACTACAAGAACATCCACGGCATCACCATCCCCACCGTCACGTTCGCCACCAACAAGCAGATGCACTACTTCGTCAGCATCATCACCGGCCAACCCCACGAAACACACCTCGAATACAAACAATGAACGCCAAGGCCCTGTCCGGCACCGCATCACAGCGGGCCGGACGGGGCCGTTTTTTGTTGCGTCCAACCCTTCGCGGAATCGCGTATAATCGGTGTCGAAAAGGAAAATAGAGTGTACTTAGAGTGTACCTGTGCGGGGAATCGTTATAATTCCAACCTTTGACACACCGTACTGATATAAATGAACCTTATGACACTGCTGCAGCTGAAATACATCGTCAAAATCGTCGAATGCGGGTCCATGAACGAGGCCTCGCACGCCCTGTATGTCTCCCAGCCGGCGCTGAGCTCATCCGTGAAGGAACTCGAGAACGAGCTGGGCATCGAGATCTTCACCCGTTCCTCGCAGGGCATCGCACTGACCGTGGACGGCGCCGAGTTCCTGACCTATGCTCGCCAGGTGCTTGACCAGGCCGATCTGCTGGAGGAGCGTTACAAGCACGCCAAGCCGCGCAAGCAGCTGTGCCAGGTCTCCACCCAGCACTACATGTTCGCCGTCGAGGCGTTCGTGGAGATGATCAGCTCCATCAAGTCCGATGAGTACGAGTTCACCATTCGCGAGACCCGCACGCGCGACATCATCAACCAGGTCGCCAACATGCAGTCCGAAATCGGCATCATCTACCTGTCCGATTTCAACAAGGACGTGATCGGCAAGCTCCTGCGCGAGAAGCACCTCGAGTTCCATCCGCTCTTCCGCGCCCCGCTGCACGTGTTCATCTCCCGCAACAACCCGCTGGCCTCCAAGAAGATCGTGACCATGGAGGACCTGAAGCCCTACCCGTTCATTCAGTACGAGCAGGGCGAGGAGGGTTCCTTCTACTTCTACGAGGAGGCGGTCTGGCCGGAGTACTCCCCCAAGCAGATCAACGTGACCGACCGCGCCACCATCCTCAACTTCATCATCGGTCTCAACGGCTACACTGTGTGCACCGGCATCGACAACGGCGACCTCAACAACGAGAAGATCGTCACGGTCCCGCTCGACACCGACGAGACGATGCTGGTCGGCTGGATCACCAACGAGCGCGCCAAGCTGTCCAAGGCGGCCGAGACCTACCTCACCAAGCTCAAGTCCGTGGTGGCCGACCACGGTTACAAGCTCATCGACTGATACGGCCATACACGGAGACGAGTAAGCGGGTAAGACGGCTTCAATCGAGCCTCCTTACACGCTTTCATATGAATTCGCGTCATAATCACATTCCGCCCTACGCGGTACTATCCCCAACCGTCACTATGTATGCGGTTCGACGAAGGTGCCGCGTACTTAGTGTCGTTTCAGGCAGCGAAACCCTCACTATGTATGCGGTGCCTTCGTCGAACCGCATACATAGTGAGGGTTTCATCGAACAGGGATTCGACAAACGTCTCAAAAACGCTCTTATACATGACGGCCGGCAGCACACGGCGTGCGGCATGTGGGCCTCTGCCGTCATTCCCTTATGAACCGCGTTACGTCACCTAGAACTGCTTGCTCATCGCGTCCACACCGTAACGGCCGTACTCGCTGCCGCCACCGGTCGCGGTCACACCCCAGTAGGTGGGCATCAGCTTCGACCCGACCGGGTTGAAATCGTCGAAAATATTCAAAGCGCAATCGGCGTTGGGTTCACAGGTCGTTTCGCTCTCGCCCATCGCGTACGCCGAATGCAGCACATTACCGTCGCCGTCCACCGCCTGGAAGTACACGTTGACCGAAGAATAGGCCTGCTGCGTGTTGTTGTGCACGGTTATCGGCGTTTCGTAATAGAGGTAGCTCTGTGTGGGGTCCCCGATCGCGGTTACGGTAAGCGCCGGATCCTTGTTCTGTTTCTGTGCTTGCTGAATCTCATCCACGATATTGCCGTATTTCTCGCGGTCCTGCTTCGCCTGATCGATGATGGCGTTGGCCTGCTTGATCTGCTTCTGACGGTTGGCCACATCCTGCTCGGACTCCATCAGATCCACGTTGGCCCACTTGAGGTTCTGGCTTGCCTTCTGGTATTGCGGCGTGTCCTTGACCACCACGGACTGTCCGCCGAGACGGCAGGCGACCGTGCCCAGCCATGCAAGAGCAAGCACGCAGACCACGATTACGGCCGCTTTGGCCGCCACGGCAAGCGGACCCTTGGCTGCATCCCAGCGCACTCGTTCGTCCGCACTGGCTTTTCCGGAGGCCACCCGCACAATCATTCCCGTAACCTGGCCGAGACCGGTGAACGCCTTGTCCAGCAGCAGGAACACCCGGTCTCCCATGGTCATGTTCTCATTGGTGGGAACCGACGTGTTCAGCGGTCCTTGATGAGCGAGCAGCCGTTGGAGTTCCGGTTCATGCCGTTTCGCCGAGTCAGCGGTATGCGGTTTATCGGACGATTCGTTCCCGGTGTTTCCCCGATCCCCTTGATCATAGAATGCGCGGGGAACCGCATGATTCCCGGCCTCATGCCTGCCGTGCCCCTGGCTGTGTTCGACATGCTCTGCACTCTGCCGTCCGCCTTGCTCGCCGTGTTCGTCGCTCATGGAATCACCACCGTCTTGACATCCTTGCCGAATTCGTGACTGTCGGTTGTCTTGTCGGAGCCGCCGTCACCACTGGTATCGGGGATGCTCATGTAGTATCCGGTCGGCTTCAGCGTGGCGCCGGAGAATCCTTCGTCTTCGATCATGGCTTCGCACACCGCGGTTTTTCCGGGATAGAGCACCACATAGTTCACATATGCGGAGGCATCGTTCTTCAGCACCTTGCCGTCCGCTCCGATGATGTCCATGCGCAGGCTGATGTCGTAGATCACGTGCCCTGAAGTGTTACGTACCGTGACTTCCGGGTACAGGTATTTGGTCAGGCCGGATTGCGCACCGTATTCCTCGTAGAACGTATCCGGTTTGAGTGTGATGGATTCGATGGTCAACGGCTCGGCCCCCACCGCCGTGTTGCCGCCATACTGGCCGAAGGCCTTCTTGTCGTCTTCGATTTGTTTTTCGGCTTTGGCTGCCTGTTCGCGCAGATCGTCGCGCTGGGTGGTCAGTTCCGCCGTCTTTTTGCGATTGTTCGCAACCTGCTTCTCGATTTTGGAGGCCTTCGCTTCCACGTCCAGATAGGCCTGATCCTTCGTGGGATTTTCGGTGAACCGGCCCACAGCGAAGGCACCGGCGAACACCAGTACGGCTGCGACGATCACCGCGACAGCAATGCGCACGATGGCTCTCCGGTGGCCGCCCGTCTTCCCCGACGGCTCTCCCCCATCCATCGGCACTTGATCCCGCGCATCATCACTCATACTTCCACTGTAATGAGCCGATACATCGGGCTACAGCAAAGTCACCCAATGTTCATCTCGACGTCGCCGAATACGTCGCCGAACGGACACCTGCGGCCACATGCCGGCATCAAATCGATGGATAGTATCTGTTCGGATCCACCTTGTCGGCGAGCTCACGAATCTCCTTGGCATTCCGCCGATCCAACGTGCCGCCTTTCGCCAGCTTGTCCGCGCGCGCATCGAGATAATGCTGCGTACCGGCGAAATACCCCAACGCCATCACAGCCACCGCGATAATAGCAACCATCATGTCCATAGCCGATGTCCCCTCCATGCAGGTTCCGCTGCATCCAGCTTCATGATAGGTCCGATAATGAAGAAACGCCCCTTGGGCTGCAAGGAGCGTTTCTTCACTTCCGATAATTTCGGATTGACGAGCGCGATGGTGCCCTATCAGGCGCCGTACTGCTCGAGGTACGCCTCGGCGCGCTGCTTGATATCCTGATCGAGCAGCGGGGTGCCGTCGGCCTTCTTCATCTTGGCGGCGGCGTCGAAGATCTCGCGCACGTTGGCGATGGCGAGCACCGGGAAGCCGAACTCCTGTTCCACGGCCTTGACGGCGGACAGGTCGGAGTCCTTGGTCTTCTCCATGCGGTCCACGGAGAGCACCAGGCCCACGACCTCGACGTTCGCCTCGGCCTTGAGCTTGGGGATGACCTCGCGCACGGCGGTGCCGGCGGTCATCACGTCGTCCACGAGCAGCACCTTCATGCCGTCGGTGAGCGGGGTGCCGACCATCCAGCCGCCGTCGCCGTGGTCCTTCTTTTCCTTGCGGTCGAAGGTGTAGCCCACGGTCATGTTGTGGCCGGCGGTCAGCGCGATCGCGGTGGAGACGGCCAGCGGGATGCCCTTGTAGGCCGGGCCGAACACGGTGTCGATGTCGCGCGGGATGGTGTTGTGCACGATCGCCTGGCTGATCTTCTCGGCGTAGAAGGCACCCAGGGTGGCGATCTTCTTGCCGTCATCGAAGGCACCGGCGTTGATGAAGTACGGGCTCTGACGGCCGGACTTCAGGGTGAAGTCGCCGAATTTCAGAGCGTTGGATTCCAGCAGGAATTCCGTAAAACGATGTGCAAGCGTTTCTGCCATGATCATTTACCTCCAGGTCTGTCCAGCGGCCAGTTTAGCAGCGAGTTCGGGACGTGCGTCGAGCAGGTCGTCCAGTTCGCGGGCGATGCGCAGCGGCGCCACCGGGTCGAAGAGCGCCGCCGCGCCCACCTCCACGGCGTTCGCGCCGGCGTACAGGTATTCGAGAGCCTTCTCGCCGGAGTCGATGCCGCCGATGCCGATAATCGGGATATCCGGCAGGGCGGTGCGGGTGCGGTACACGGCCGCGATGCCGACGGGCAGCACGGCCGGGCCGGACACGCCGCCGGTCTTGTTGGCGATGATCGGCTCGCCGGTGCGGATATCCAGACGCATGCCCAACAACGTGTTGATCATGCTCAGGGCGTCTGCGCCATGCTCCACCGCCGCACGCGCCGGCACGGTGATGTCGGTGACGTTCGGCGTGAGCTTGACGATCAGCGGCTTGTCGGTCATCGGACGCAGCTTGTCCATGAGCGCGGCGAGGGCCACCGGATCGGTGCCCACGCTCATGCCGCCGTGGGTCACGTTCGGGCAGCTCACGTTGATTTCGAGCATGTCGGCCGGGGAGTCGGCGAGCTTGGCGACCACCTGCATGTAGTCGTCGTCGCAGTGGCCGGCCACGTTGGCCACCACCAAGGCGCCGGCGGCCTTGAGCTTGGGCAGGTCGTCCTCAAGATAGTGGTCCACGCCGGGGTTCTGCAGGCCCACGGCGTTGAGGTTCGAGGCCGGCCCTTCCGCGGTGCGCGGGGACGGGTTGCCTTCCCACGGCACGGGCGAGCAGCCCTTGGTGCTCACGGCGCCCAGCTGGCTGACGTCGTAGAACCAGCGCACGGCGGCGTACTGGAACGTACCGGAGGCGGTGCCCACGGGGTTCTTCCAGGTCACGCCGGCCACCTTGGTGGGGTGCTTCCACTCGTGGGCCTCGTAGATGTTGATGTGGTTGTCGTTGACGTTCGTTGTGGTGTTGCCGGTCATACTCACTCCCCCCATCCGAGCTGTTCGCGGGTGAACACCGGGCCGTCGGTGCAGACCTTGAGTCGGCCGTCCACGGTGTCCACGGTGCACAGCACGCAGGTGCCGTAGCCGCAGCCCATACGCTGCTCCATGCTGAGCTGCGCCGGGATGCCACGCTTGGCGGCCCATGCGGCCACGGCCTTCATCATCGGCAGAGGGCCGCAGGAGAGGATGACCGGATTGAGGCCGTCCACGTCGAGGTCGCCGGAGGCTTCCAGCTGGTTCAGCAGATCCACCACATTGCCTTCGGCATTGGTGATGCTCCACGAACGGTCGGTGTAGCGGGAGACGAAATCCTCGGCGAAGCGCTCGTCGCGGTAGCCGATCACGGAAGTGGCCACGGAACCGGCCAGGGAGGCGATCCTCTGCGCGGCGCAGATCAGCGGGGGCACGCCGAGGCCGCCGCCCACAAGAATATAGTTGGCGTCCTGTTTGAGGTTGAAGCCACGGCCGAGCGGGCCAAGCACGTCCACGGTGTCGCCGGCCTTGAGCTGGGCAAGCTGTTCGGTGCCATGGCCGATGACGGCGAAGATCACGGAGACCTCGTCTCCTTCGACTTCGCTCACGCCGAACGGGCGGGGCATGAGCATGAAGTCGTCGTGGGTGAACAGGTTGACGAACTGGGCGGGCTTGGCGTGGGAGGCGATGAACGGGTCACGGAAGGTGAGCCGCATCACGCGATCGGCCAGCGCACGCGCGTCGGTGATCTCGACGGTGTGGCGGGGCGGGAAGAAGCCAGCCGCCTGTGCTTCCGCCACGACGTCATGAGTCGGGGTGAAGGTAGTCATGTAAGTCCTTTTCGATGTCGGCTCCTTTGCGGCCGTTTCAGGGAAGACGGCCGCAAAGGATTTCCTGAATCAGCGGTACACGGCCACGCGCAGGTTGTCGCGCATGTCCAGCGCGGCCTGGCGTGCGCTGTCGGCCACGAGACCGAGCGCCTCGTCGGCGGTCATGGATTCGGAGTACTTGCCGGTCTTCTTCCAAGCGCCGATGATGCCGCGCGAGGAGTTGACGATGGCACCGGATCCCTGTTCGTCGAACATGCCGGCCACGTCCTGGGCGGTGCCGCCCTGGGCGCCGTAGCCGGGCACCAGGAAGAACGTGTGCGGCATGCGGGCGCGCAGCGCGCGTCCTTCCTCGGGATGGGTGGCGCCCACCACTGCGCCCACGCGGGAGTAGCCGTGCGAACCGACGGTTTCGGCGCCCCAGCCTTCCACGAGGTCGGCCACGTGTTCGTAGACCTTCTTGCCGTCCGCCAGATCGAGCATCTGCAGCTCGCTGGAGGACGGGTTGGAGGTGCGCACGAGCACGAAGATGTCCTTGTCCGCGGCTGCCGCGGCCTCGACGAATGGGGTGATGCCGTCGGTGCCGAGATACGGGTTGACGGTCACGGCGTCCTCGTGCCACGGATCGAAGGCCTCGCCGTTTTCGCTTCCGGCCACGCCGCTCAGGTGATGGGCGTAGGCTGCCGCGGTGGAGCCGATGTCGCCGCGCTTGACGTCGCCGAGCACGTACAGGCCCTGCTGGGCCGCGTATTCGCAGGTCATCGTGTATACGTCCACGCCGGCGGGGCCCAGCGCCTCGTACATGGCGATCTGGGGCTTGACGGCGGGCACGATATCCGCCACGGCGTCGATGATGGTGCGGTTGAACTCGAAGTATGCCACGGCCAGCTGGGCGGCGGGCAGTTCCTCCGGGGATTCGACCGAGTCGCGCACCTCGTCTGCGAAGCTGGCCACCACCTGCGGCGGCACCAGCGCCTCGGTGGGGTCGAGGCCCACGACGGACGGGTTCTGGGTGTTTTCGATTGCTTCGATCAGACGATCCATCGAAGTCCTTTCCTTCTTTTGGGGTGGCTCCCCTCAGTCGACTTTGCCGACGCCCCCTCCCAGAGAGGGAAACCGGCATGGAGTGAGTCAGCTCCCTTCTCCGAGGGAACCGACTCACGTAGCGAAACTGCAGGGAGCTCTGTTCTCTGTTCTCTACAGCCGGCTGAACATGAACTGCGAGCCGATGATGGTGGCGAGAGGGCGTCCGGTGACCTTCCAGCCACCGAACGGGGTGTTACGTGCCTTGGAGTGGAACGCTTCCGGATCCACGGTCCATTCCTCGCCGGTGTTGAGCACCACGAGATCCACGCTTTCGGCCCCTTCCACATTGCTCAGGTCGAGCAGGCGGTTGACGCCCTCGCGCTTCGATCCGTCGGCGACGCGGCCGGCGGCATCGGCCGTCTCTCCCGCAATCACGCCGTCCGGATCGTCCCCGGTGGGCGCGGGTTCGGCGAAGTCCTCCACCAACACGGCGATATCCGTGGGCTCGTGGCCCAGCAGCTCGTCCGGTCCCACGCTCATGAGCTCGATGAGTCGTTCGTCGGAGATGAAGCCACCGTCCACCAGCACCTTGTGGCATACGCCATACGCGCATTCGAGGCCGATGATGCCGTTGGGGGCCTTGAGGAAGCCGAGTTCCTTCTCCTCCATCGTGTGGGGCGCATGGTCGGTGGCCAGCAGGTCGACGGTGCCGTCCGCGATGGCCGCGATGGTGGCCTTGCGATCCTCTTCGGAGCGCAGCGGCGGGTTCATCTTGGCCAGCGTGCCGTATTCGAGCAGCGCCTCGTCGCTCAGGGCCAGGTAGTGCGGCGCGGTCTCGCAAGTGATGGGCAGTCCTTCGGCCTTGGCCTTGCGGATCGCCTCGAACGAGATCGCGGTGCTCACGTGCTGGAAGTGCACGTGGATGCCTGTCCTGCGGGCCGCTTCGATGTCGCGGGCCACGATCTTCAATTCGGTGTCCTCCGGGATGCCGGGCACGTCGAGCTTGCGGGAGACGGGGCCTTCGTTGACGGCACCGGTGTCGTGATGCTCGCAGTGTTCGATGAGATACAGACCGGACGCCTTGGCGTTGGCGAGCACATCATCGAGAATCGGCTCGGGCACGGCGGAGCCGTCGTCGCTGATCGCGGTGATGGGGTGCTCGTTCATGGCCGCGGTCTTGGCGTCGTCCTCGAATCCGGGCACGTACCTGAGCCAGTCGGCGGTGTCGCTGGCCTCAAGACCGGCGCGGTCCTTGGACGCGCAGACGCACAGATCGTAGCGGACCGGCAGTTTGACGTCGTGGGCGGCGTCGTACTGCTGCAGGAAGTCGATGACGTTGGAAAAGCCGGCATCACGCACCTCACGCGCGCCAGGCTTGTCGGCGGCGGCGTCCTCCTCGGTGACGGGCTGGCCGTCGAGCGCGGGCAGCGTGTTCGGCATGATGAGCACGTTCGTGTATCCGCCGGATGCGGAGGCGCGGCAACCGGAGACCATGGATTCCTTGTAGGTCTGGCCGGGATCGCGGAAGTGGACATGCGGGTCGGCGAAGCCGGGGGCCAGAGTCAGGCCGGTGGCGTCGATGTCGGCGCCGTCATGCACGGCGTCCGTGTCGGCGAAGTAGGCGTCGGCAAGGCCCGGAACCACCAGGTCGATGATCTCGCCGGTGTTCCAGACCTTGATGTTGCGTAGGGTGATGCTCACAGTTTGGCTTCCTCGTCGCAGTAGTCGCAACGGTATTCCATGCGCTCGGAGTGCACGAGGTGGAACATCTGCTTGATGCCAGGCTCGGTGGTGGTCACGCAGCGCGGGTTGACGCACTTGATGACGCCCACGATGTGCTCGGGCAGGTGCGGGGTCTTCTTCTCCACGATCGTACCGCCGCGGACCACGTCCACGGTGGCCTGGCGGGCCACGAAGCCAAGCACGTCGAGGTCGATGTCCTTGTCGTCCTCGATCTTGATGATGTCCTTCGAACCGTAGCGCTGGGACGTGGTGTTCATGATGAGCGCGAGCTTGGTCTTGGACGGATCGATCTTCAGGTATTCGAGCACCTTGAGCGAGGTGCCGGCCGGCACGTGGTCGATGATGATGCCGTTGACGATGCTGGTGACTTCCATCAGGCCTGGACCTCCTTGGGGTTGAGCGGTTCGTATCCGGGCAGTTCGTCGCCCACCACGGAGCTTTCGAGCGCCATGCGCATGAGCATGCCGTTCTTGACCTGCTCGAAGTAGGCGGCGCGCGGGTCGTCGTCCACCTCAACGGCGATCTCGTTGACGCGCGGCAGCGGGTGGAGCACGGCCATGTCCGGCTTGGCGAGGGCGAGCTTGTCCTCGTCGAGGATGTAGGTGTCCCTCAGGCGCAGGTAGTCGTCCTCGTTGAAGAAGCGTTCCTTCTGCACGCGGGTCATGTACAGCACGTCGAGGTCGCCGATCACGGAGGCGAGGTCGCGCACCTCCACGTAGGAGCAGCTCGGGGTGGTATTGATGCGGTCGATGACGTACTGCGGGGTCTTGAGCTCGTCCGGGCTGATGAGCACAAAGCGCACGTTGCCGAAGCGGCACAGGGTCTCGATCAGGGAGTGCACGGTACGGCCGAAGGTCAGGTCGCCGCACAGGCCCACGGTCAGGTCGGTGATGCGGCCGAAGCGGGACTGCAGCGTGGCCAGGTCGGCCAGCGTCTGCGTGGGATGCATGTGCCCGCCGTCACCGGCGTTGATCACCGGCACGCTCGCCGCACGGGAGGCCACCAGCGCCGCACCCTCCTTCGGGTGACGGATGGCGACCACGTCCACGTAGTTGGAAACGGTCTTGAGCGTGTCCGCGATGGACTCGCCCTTGGTCACGGAGGCCAGCTGCGCGCCGGCGAAACCGATGACCTTGCCACCGAGACGCAGCATGGCGGTCTCGAAGCTCAGGCGGGTTCGAGTGGAGGGCTCGTAGAACAAGGTGGCGAGCACGCGGCCCTCGCAGGTGTGGGACACCTCTTTGCGATGCGCGTCGATGTACTCGGCCTTATGCAGCAGTTCGAGAATCTGATTGGTAGACAGGTCGTCCAGCGTCACCACGCTCTTGCCGACCATGGGTGTTTCTTCAGACAAGGCTCACCTTTTCGCTCGTTGGTTTCAGGTGGCCACCCTTGTGTGACCTAATCTAATTTACGCCATTTTTCGGACAGCCGCGTTCACCGAGTGTTCACCCTTGTTTTCGGGGGTTTGCCGGATTTCGCGAATGTTCGAGGCCCGACGGCTGAGTTACTTTCGGTGTTCCCGCAGCCACGTGGCGACACCAGGCAGCGCGTCGGGCACCTGCGCATCATACCGGTACACGAATGATGGCATGGTCGCGCCGATGAGCTCCCTGATGGTTGCATAGCGGCCGTCCTTGATGGCGGCATCGACCGCCTTGTACGTGTCTTCGGCTTGCTTGACCACGCCCCGGCCGCCTTCCACGAAGAACGAGGCGTGAGGCAATGGTTTGATGGCGGCGTCATACGTCTCCTGCCATCGTCGCAGGTCCTTTTCGTACTCCTCGCGCCACGGGGTGTGTCCCACCAGACGTTTGATGGGGTTCTTCTCCCGCTCCCGGTATTCCGTCCATTCCGGTTTCCGTTCGAAACCGGCCGCACGGGTCGCCTCCAACGCATACCGGCGGCGTTCCCGCTCCGTGACCTCCCTGAGGGTGAGGAATTCCTTCCATGTCGGACGCCAGGTATCGATCCACTGCTTGTAGCGTTTCCCGTCGTCGGTCTGGATCCACATCGCGTACTGGAAGTCACGGTCGCGACGGCCGATCTCGTCGAGCCTTTGAGTGAGGTCCGTCATCGTTATGGACAGTTGTTGGTTCGCCGCTTCGAGACTGTTCAGATGGAATTCCATGCTGTCCAGCTTGCTGCGCAGTTCGTCAAGCTCGTAGGATTCCATCTTGTCCCTCCTGTCGGCCGGTGAAACCATCGTCGTCAATCCATACTAGGGGGAGATGGTCAGGACAAGTCCTAGGGACGCCACACATAAGAGAGGGAACGCCATCGCGGCGCACGCAATGAACCAGAACGGCCCGACCATGACCTTCCACCTCGGATTCCAAAGTGCCATATCCAAATTCGTGGATCTGCCGGAGGACCCGGACTAGGAGGAATACTCCGTGACATGACCTGTTTCGTTGCACAATCAGAACGCTTTGTCGCTGTCGGTGGCCGTCGTGTAGCGATGAATATCGCACGCGGCCAGGCCGCGGCCATCATCATTGCGGTAGCGATGGCCGCGGCCGTTTTCATCATCCCGTCCATCATTGGAACTTTTCCCGGAAAAACCACCACGGCGCTGTCAGATGGGCTGACCTATATGATCTCGCGTATACAATTCCCGAGCTTCCAGGCCTCACCGAGCACTATCTTCGTTCCGTTCAGGATTCCTGTTTTTCGAAGGTGGTTTCCTGCTCGGATCCGAGGTTGGTGATGGCGTCCCTGGGCAGGGGCCCGCTGGATGGGGTGTCGTAGGAGAGCCAACCGCGGGCGTGGTCGGTCATGAGGGACGCCTCGGAGCCTTTGGGATGCCATGCGAACGAGCCGCAGGGGCTCAGTCCGGTGGCGTCGCCGTTATCGCCTTCCGTGATCGTGTAGTCTTCGCAGTCCATGGTGTAGGTGCCGTCGTCCTTCGCGGTCAGGTTGGTGAATCTGCCGGTGAACTTGGTGGGGCCGCCTCCCATGCCGCCGGGGTTGTAGACTCCCGCGAACGTGCCGTCCGCCTTGATGACCATGGCTGAATGCCAGGTGCCCATCGGCGGCTGCATCATGTAGGTGCCGGCGAGCCGGGCCATGGCCTGGTCGTCCTGCTTGGTCTCCGTCTCCGTGGAACCGGCGCCCTCTGTCTTCGTCTCAGCCTTCGACTTGGCCTTGTCGACGGTGGTGCCGTCGATGAGGGTCCAGTCCACGGGTTTCTCGACGAGGTAGTAGACGTTGTCCTTGTCGGGCGCGTCCTTGAAGGCGACGGCCTTGCTGGTTTCGTTGGGGATGAACGGTTTCGCTCCGGTCGCGGTGGCGTCCACGGGCTTGTACTTCGCGTTGTCGCGTCGGATGATGTAGGGACGGTCCTTGTCGGGCGTGTACGTGGTCTTCCCGTCGAAGTAGCCGTCGGATTCGAGGGTCTTGAGGTTGGCGTCGACGGGCATGTAGAGCAGGAATTCGTCCGGCTTGTAGGTCAGTCCGGTGCTGGTGCCCATGCCGTCGGCCACGGTCCCGTTGTCGCAGTGGTATCCCATGACGCCGCCACCTGAGTAGAACACGGTGTCGCCGCAGGAGGGGAATCCGTCGCCGGCGTGCAGTTCGAAGCCGCCGGTGTCGCCGGAGATGAGCCAATTCTTCATGTACGTCTTGGTGAATTCGTCGTCGGTCTGGTTGCTTGGCGTGCATCCCCAGGGCGCGTTCTGCGAGTAGGGGCAGAGCTTGACGTCCGTGGAGTCCTTGCCGTCGCTCATCGCGATGGCTCCGGTGACGGAGGCCGAGGTCGAGTCCGATTCGGACAGGGTGAGGCAGTCTCCACCGTCGGTGCAGTATTCACCGGTGAGCCGGTCGGCGCGGGTGGCGAGCACGGTCTTGGTGCCGTTGGCGTCCTTGGCCTCCGTGAGCACTTCATACCGTTTGGACGCGTCGACCCCGTAGTAGAGGGTCACGTCCTTGACGTCGGTCTTCAGTCCGATGGCTGGGTTGGCGCCGACGATCTTGCCGAGGTATTGGCGGCTGGAGAATCGGGGTTCCATGGTGACCGTGTAGCCCTTGTCCTCGAGTGCGCTTTGCGCGTCGTCCATGTACTGTCCGGCGATTTCGACGGGGATGCCTTCGCCTTCGATGCCGACTCCCAGGTGGATGCCGTCCTCGACGTCGGTGACCGGGTCTCCGTCGGCGGGCGTGGTGATGGCCACGTGGCCGGGCTTGTCGGAGACGACCTCGTGCTCGGTGACGGTCACGCCCATGGTCGACAGGGACTGTTCGGCCTGGCTGGCGGTCATGCCGACCGTGCCCTGGGGCACGCCGGGGCCGGCGGATTCGAGGACCGTGACCGGCTGGCCCGGGGAGACCCTGTCCCCGGCCTTCACGCCGTCGAGACCCAGGTAGGAGCCTTTCTTGGCCCCGTCGTACTGCTTTTTCCTGACGACCTTGAACCCGCGTCCCTCCAATTGCGACACCGCGTCGGACGCGGTCGTCACGCTGATCTCGGGCACGGTCTTCGGTCCGAACACGTTCCACGCCGCGACGCCGGCCACGACCACGCATATGGCGAGCACCGCCGCCAGGATCGCGATGATGATCGCGCGCCTGCGGTCCGGCCTCACGGCCGCGACGGCCGTCGCATCCCCCGTCCCGTCGGATACGGGCGCGGGCTTGGGCGTCCCGCCCACGGGCGGCATGGGCACCGGTCCCGGGACCGCGGTCGCGGGACCGCCATGCGATGACGGTGCCGGCATGTCATGCAGTGTGCGGGTGTCCCCGCCGGATTCCGCCTGCGGCCCGGACCCGGTATGGGCCGCAGACGTCGCGGCCGGCTGGGATGGCGTGGTGTCCAGTGGCGCGCCGCACATGATGCAGTGCTTCGAGTCCGGCTCGTTGCCGGCCCCGCATTCGGTGCAGTATCTCATCAGGGTCTTCCTTTCCTCTCTCCCGGGGAGCCGGCGATGCCGACGCACACCGTTCTAGCCGATATGCGGCCGGCGAAACGCCGGTTGCCCTTGGGAATCATTGGTTTTGGCCGGTCAGTGGCTTGTGGTGTTCGGGTAGGTCACGTCGAATCCGTCGGGCGTGACGTGCAGGCGCCCGCCGGTATCGGGCACGAGCGTGGCCAGGTGCAGGAGTATGTCCAGGAGTTCCGGGCCTCCCGTGTCCAGGGCGTTGAGGGCGCCGGCGAACAGGTGATGGTATTCCTGGTTGCAGCCGAATTCCTTGCTGCCGCCGCGCACGTGCACGGACACGAACACGCGCCGCATGGATTCGAGCGCGAACCGCCAGTGAAGCGGGGTCGCGTCGGCGAGCAGGCGCATGCGCTTGTCGAGCGTGAACCAGCGTCCCCCGAACCGGGGGCTGAGCAGGATCATCCACGCCGGTTCCATGTCGTAGTCGTATCGTTCGATCGGTTCGACGTTCCGGCTCCGGTTGCGCATGGTCATCCGGTGGTCGAGATACGGGCGTACCCGGCGGAACATCGAATGCCCGGTGATCTGCCGGATCGTGTCCCGGTCCGTCAGCCCGTCCTGCAGTAGCTGGTCCAGGAGCGGGGTCTCGTCAGGTGCGTCCATGGTCGTGTCCTTGTCGTTCATGATTCCTTCCTTCCGATGGTGCGGTCCTGTGTTTCGTCCGGACCGTGGCTTTGCGGGGTTCCGTTGCCGGTATCGGCGTATCCCGCCTGTTCCCGGTCGCACTGTTCCAGCAGCGTGCGGATGTGCAAACCACGGAGACGCCCGTCCCCGAGGAGCCTCGCGTGGTTTCCGTCGGCCCATGCGGCGAGCGGCTCCCCGCAGTCCAGTGGCCGCATCCGTTTCCACTCGCTCTTGGCCGGGGGCGCGCCGCGCCTGCCGGTGGCCCGGGCATGCGCGCAGCGGCGGCATACGGGTTCGATCCAACGTCCCGCACTGGCGCGCACCCGGTATTGGGAGCCGCATCGGATGCACGTGCACGTCGAGAGCGTCTCGTACAGGTCCAGCAGTTCGCGCATGAGCCCGGCCAGGTCCATCCATCGTGCGGGGCGTTCCAGGCCGGTGGTCCAGTCGATCGGGTCGTCGTCGAACAGGACGCGCAGGCCGCCCCACTTCTCCTTGACCTGGTCGATGCCGAAACCACGCAAACCGAGGTCGATGACCTGCTGCATGTCGTCCATGAGTTCGGGCCCGAAACGGATCATCCATCCCCGTGGCATGTCCGCCAGCGGACCGGCCCACGGGCGCCTGCGGCGGGTCGCGCGGCGCAGGCCCGCGTACCGGAATCGCGGGTCGGCGGCCAGCAGCCGCATGGCCGTGGCTTCGTCCGGTGGAATATGGACGTCCGGTTGGAAACCGAGATCGAGCGCGCGACGGGCGATCAGGTGCAGGTACCGGTCCGTGCACGCGATCATCTTGCGCCGGTCGTGCGGCCCGATTCCCAGATACGATTCGCCCAACGCCAGCCGGGCCCGGTCCAATGCTTCGGCCTGCCCCATGTCGCCTTGGGCGAGGGCTTCGGCCGATTCGGCGATCAGCATGGCGTGCAGCATGATGAAGGTGTCGTCCAGTCTCGTTTTGAGTTTCGCGTCGGACAGTTCGACCATGTTGCGCGACATGGTCCAGTCCTCTTCCCCCAGTCCGGCCGCGATCCCGAGGACCTCCCGTTCCCACGGGCGGAACTCGTCCGTCCTGGAATCGTCCGGCTCATGGCCTGCGGCGAGCATCATGGCGCGTTCCAGGCATCGGCGGGTGATGTCCGCAGACTGGCGTGGACGCTCCGGCCGGTGGATGGGCAGGCCGTCCTCGTGGTTCCTTGCCGTGTTTTCGCGCACCGTGTTCCTGGTGTAGTCCAGCAGGTATTCCGCGTCCGCGTGCCTGACGTAATGAGGCGTGTACTCGTCGCAGTCGATGACGTATTCCAGCAGTGGTTCGGACCATCTGATCCGGTACGTGTACAGGCCAGCCGCCTCTTGCGCGTCCATGTGACCGTTCCTTTCCGGACCCCGCGGGGTCCCGTGTTCCTTGCATCTGCATGCGTTAACCGGACAACCCTCCATTTGGCCGGTCGGGACGGCGTGTCGCCGCATGATCAGCCCCTTCCGGGCGTGTCGTGCCGGGGTTGTCCGGTTACAGCGATCAGAAGCCGATGGGAGGCATGGCGAAACGGTCCGTGCCACGGATACGAGAGGAGCATGTGATGACGGACTACGGGGCATATGGAAAAGCCGGGGCGGAGGAGGCGCGGGTCATGGAGGCGGGTCTCGCCCCGGGCCGCATGGACGAGTTCCTGCAGGACCTGGCGAGGATCAACCGTGACCTGGGTCTGCAGTTCGAGGTCATGCGCTTCCGCCTGCCCCGGCGTGACGAGAACGGAACGTGGAACTGCCGGTTCCAGCTGCCGGTGCTGGTCACCCGGTACGGGCAGGTCGAATACGAGCACGGTCTTCCCGTGCGCCGCATGTTCGACGTGCGCTACGTGCGCGCCCAGATCCTGCACGGCGACTACCAGTCGCACACCAGGCTCCGACTGGACCGCGCGGATCCGGACGAGCCCGTCGCCGTGCGTATCGAGAGCGTGGACTGGGTGGTCAGCACGGCCGAGGCCGAGCATGCCGGACTGCTCATCCGCGAGGGCGAGGCCGAACCGGTCCCCTACCTGTACGCGGTCGCGGAACGCCGCACGGGCCTGCTCTACCCCGTCGCTTCGGACACGAGGCTGGTCCTGAAACCCGAGGACGGGGACGGCAAACCGGGCCGGCTCGTGGACATCACCGTCCAACGTCGCGAGTCCTACTCCCAATCCGCGCGACGGGATCCGGACGACAAGCCGCGCAGCGAGGAGGAGACCCTGCGCCGACTGGAACAGGACTCCCGGCGTCTGCGGGCCGTGCTCCTCGAACGCGACTCGCCCCGCTGGCGTCCCGTCCTCGAGGCCGCCGAACGGCTGCGCGCCGAGAACCGCGAGGATTACACGGCCGGACAGGCCCGCTGACACCAGCACGATAAACCGATCCGCCATCACCGGCGGAGAAAACAAGGAAAGGAAGAGCCACAATGCCATTGGGCATCATGGACGCGACCCGCGTACGCGGCGCGCAGACCGCCGTCAGCGTCACGGAAGCAAACGATACGGATCCGGACGTCGGGGACATCGACTTCCCGCCGGACCCGGACGACTGGGGCCGCGAGGGAAGGGTGTGCCAGTACTTCAACGAGCAGGACGAGGCCGACATCTGCACGGATACGCCGGAGTACTACATCCGCGCCTACTGCTGGGACCCGGGCTGCGACGAGATCCACACCTGGTACTACTGCCTGCGCCACTTCTCGGCCAACATCGGCTACCTCGCCCGGACCCTGTCGCGCAACTCGCCCTCGATGGAGATCGCCTGGGACATCCGCGCCGGCGACATCCCCGCCCGCTTCCAGCTGCTCGAATGGGGACGCATCGGCGAGGAGGGCGACGACCCGCTGCCCGACCCCTTCCGCCGCGACACGCCGGAGGACGGCAAGTAACCGGGTTGTCCGGTTGACGTAGGCAACAAGGAAAACGACAGGCGTCCGGGGAAAGGCCCCGGACGCCACATGCAAGGAGCGGAACGGCATGATTCCGGACGAATACCTCGGCCAGAGGGTGGGCGTCACCGGCTACCGGGTGCTGAACCTGGACCTCGACGGCGTGTGCGCCGACTACACGGGCGCGTTGCGCGACTTCCTCGTCAGGACCGGCCGCATGGCAGCGGACTCGCATCCCGGCGAGGAACGGTACAGCCTGTACGAGAACGAGGGGTGGCCGTTCACCACGCCCGCCGGATACTTCGAGGCGCACAGGGATGCCGAACTCGACCACCTGTACGCGCGTATGAAACCCCTGCCCGGAGTCGCCGAGGCGCTGCGGACGCTGGCCGGAGCGCACGTGTACATCAGGATCGTCACCCACCGGCTGTTCGTCTCGGGCCAGCATCGCATGGTCGTCTCCGACACGGCCTGCTGGCTCGACGAGCAGGGCATCCCGTACATGTCCCTGTGCTTCACCGGACTGAAGGACAGCATGCAGGCCACCGTCCACATCGACGACTCCCCCGCCAACATCACCGCCCTACGCCGGGCGGGCCAGCACGTCGTCGTGTTCGACCACCCCTACAACCGGGACTTCGAAGGCCCCCGCATGGCCGACTGGAGCCCGGAATCCACGGAACGGCTGCTCGCATGGTTCGACCACTGGCCCGACGGACAGGAGACGCCGGACGCCACAGACCACGGAACGGAATACGGAAACGGAGGAAAGGACTGATATGGAAAGGCAGTTGGAGGGATTGTGGGATCCCAAGGACGGCGCCTACGGGCTGGCCGTCATGACCGTGCGCCTCATGCGCCGGGCCAAGGGGCACATCACCACGCGCGACGAGGTGCTGGCCATGCAGGAGCGCGCCGGCCGCGAGTGGACCGAGGAGGAGATCGCGGGCATCCTGGCCGCGAACGGAACAGCGGAAGGGGAAGACCATGACCAAGCAGCTCAAGGGACTGTACGACCCGAGGACCGGTGACGCCGGTCTCGCTGCGTTCACCGTGCGAATCCTGCGCGGGCAGGGGCACGTGACCACGCGCGACGAGGTACTGCACATGCAGGAGGACATCGGCCGAGACTGGACCGAAGAGGAGATCGACTACATCCTCGCCGCGAACGGGTGACGATGGCCGCCCGCGAGGATGTGGTGACTCGATGGCGCGGCTGCCGGCTGCCGGCCCGGCCCGGTAGATATCTACCGGGCTGATGTGCATGCCCGTACATTGGCGGGCATGGACTACATGAAGAGACATGAAAGACGTGACGTCGGCGGCGTTGATGCCTGGCCGGACAGGAGCCTGACGTTCGAGGATTTCGTGGTGAACACGTCCAACCGGGCCGCGTTCGAACAGGCATCGCTCGCCGGCCGGACGGGAGCCAATGGTCGAGGGCTGTTCCTGTATGGCGGAAACGGACTGGGCAAGACCCATCTGCTCAACGCGATAGGCAATGACCTGCTCGCCGCCGGATGCGGGACCAGCGTGCTGTACGTCACGGCCGAACGGTTCAACACGGCATGCGCCATGGCGCTCGGGAGCACCGTCCCCGCCGACATCGATACGTTCCGTTCGGCATACGCCAGACCAGACCTGCTGCTGTTCGACGACGTCGACAAGGTAGGCCGCAGCGCCACGGTCCTCAGGGAGTTCGGCAATGCCGTACAGCGATTGCTACGCTCGGGCAAACGCATCATCGCGACGGCCAACGTCCCGGCGAGACGACTGGGCGACATCGACGCGCGTACGCGGCAGGCGTTCATGGATTTCATTCCCGTGGAGGTGAGGGAGCCGGAGCTGGCCACCCGCATGGCAATCCTGCTGCGGCTGGCGAACCAGTTCATGGCCGATGTGCCCGACGACGTGTTCGTCCATGTGGCCGAACGGTATCCCCATGACATAGGACGCATGAAAAGAGCGCTGATCCGCATCCTCGTCCAATCAAGGCAATGGCCCTCGATCACGCTTGACCGCGTCAGACCGCTCCTCGCGACCGACAAGCCAGACGCTGGATGCCCCGAATCCGTAACCACGTCCCGGGCCGATGGGATCGTCCCCGATCCCATGCCCGTCGAAACGGACGACGACCATTCCCGGCCGGTTGCGATCACCGTCAAGCTATCGTTCTGAAAAACGATCCGAAACATGGTTGTGCCCCGTATCCCGAAGGATGCGGGGCACAACCATTTGTGTACCAGGCTCATGCGCCGGGCAGGCAGTGGGGGCCGAAGACGGCCTTGAGTTCGGCATACAGTCCCGTGTCCCGTCCGACCCGGTACCGGTCGCCGAACGTGAGCACCCGCGCGTCACCGTCATGGCCGATCAACGCGAGCCTGGTCTCGCTGACGCCGGGATATCGGGCGAGGATCCGTCCGAGCCGTTCCATGCGTTCCCGCGTGGCGGCCTCGGCCGGGATGACGATGGTCAGGGGTTTCCCGTCGCCGGTTTCAATCGAGGGGAACTCGATGCCGGTGGTCCTGAGGGTCACGGTCTCGTCGCGCGTCTCCACGCGGCCCCTGACCTGGATGATGTCGTCCGTGGCGAGCCGTGTGGCCGCGTCCTGCCAGACGCGGCCGAACAGCAGGCATTGGATGCTGCTTTCCATGTCCTCGATGGTGACGATGGCCCACGGGTTGCCCTTCCTGGAGACGCGGCGGTCCACGCCTGTCACGAGCCCGGCGAGCGTGACCTGCTGACCCTCGGGCATGGCCCCGGCACGGTCGATCAAATGCGCGATGGACATCTCCCTGAGACCCGCGAGCACGGATTGCATGCCGGAGAGCGGGTGGTCGGACACGTACAGGCCCAACATCCCGCGCTCATAATCGAGCTTGGTCTTCCTGTCCCATTCGGCCACGTCGGGGATGGTGATGGTGGGGTCGACCGTGGCCATCGGGTCGTCGTCTTCCCAGTCGGCGAAGAGGTCGAACTGGCCTTCGGCCTGCTTGCGTTTCAGGCTCACCATCGAGTCGATGGCAGTGTCCCGAATGAGATCGAGGGCCCGCCGGCATGGGTCGGTCGAGTCGAACGCGCCGGCCTTCACGAGCGATTCGACCAGCTGACGGTTGAGCACGTTCAGGGGGACACGGCGGATGAAGTCCGGGAACCCCCGGTACGCCCCGTCCGGGCCCTCGCGTTCGGCGATGATGTCGGCCACGGCCTTGGCGCCCACGTTGCGGATGGCTCCCAGGCCGAAGCGGATGCGGTCGCCGACGGCGGTGTACTCGTACGCGGATTCGTTGATGTCCGGGGAGAGCACCTGGATGCCCATGCGTCTCGCCTCGCCCAGGTAGAGCGCGGTCTTGGTCTTGTTGCCTGCCGCCGCCTGCAGGAGGGCGGCCATGAACTCGACCGGGTAATGGGTCTTCAGGTACGCGGTCCAGTAGGAGATGAGCCCGTAGGCGGCGGAGTGCGCCTTGTTGAAGGCGTATTCGGAGAACGGTTTGAGAATCTCCCAGATGGTCTCCGCGGCCTGTTCGGAGTAGCTGTGCGCTTTCATGCCGGCGAAGAACGGAATCTTCTCCTTGGCCAATACCTCGGGCTTCTTCTTGCCCATGGCGCGCCAGAGCACGTCGGCCTTGCCCAGCGAGTAGCCAGCCAGGATACGCGCGGCGGACTGCACCTGCTCCTGGTAGATGATCAGCCCGTAGGTCTCGTCCAATACCGGACGCAATGGTTCGTCCAGTTCCGGGTGGATGGGTTCGATCGGCTCGAGCCCGTTCTTGCGCCGGGCGTACTTGGTGTGCGAGTCCACGCCCATGGGACCGGGCCGGTACAGGGCGATCAATGCGGACACGTCGTTGAAGCAGGTCGGCCTCATGGCCTTCAGGAGCGACCGAATGCCGTCGGAATCGAGCTGGAACACACCCAAAGTGTCGCCGCGGGACAGCAACTCGTAGGTGGGCTTGTCGTCCAACGGGATCCTGGTGTAGTCGATGGCGGGCTTGCCGTTCGCCTCGATGTTGCGCAACGTGTCACGGATGATGGCCAGGTTCGACAAACCGAGGAAGTCCATCTTGACCAGGCCCAGGGTCTCGCAGGTGTGGTACTCGAACGTGGTGGTGATGGTGCCGTCGGTACGTTCCAGCAACGGGGACGTATCCGTGATCGGGGTCGAGCCCATGATCGTCGCGCACGCATGCACCCCGGTCTGGCGGATCAGGCCCTCGATGGTGGAGGCCTTGTCGATGACGGCCCTGGCCGTGGGATCCGCGGTGTAGAGGTCGCGGAATTCCTGCGCCTCCGCGTAGCGTTTCGC
The DNA here is from genome assembly GCF_018555355.1 of Bifidobacterium sp. SO4. NCBI lineage: Bacteria > Bacillati > Actinomycetota > Actinomycetes > Bifidobacteriales > Bifidobacteriaceae > Bifidobacterium > Bifidobacterium sp. SO4. The sequence continues at coordinate 44,057 of NZ_JAFEJP010000013.1, read as the reverse complement.
CTGTGGGTCGAAGACATCGTGCAAACTGATGTCCTTGCCGCCGGTCTCGGATGGCGGCAATGCCTTGGTGATGGCGTCGCCCACGGAGAATTCGTAGCCCATGATGCGTGCGGAGTCCTTCAGCGCCTGTTTGGTCTTGATGGTGCCGTAGATCACGCACTGCGCGACCTTGTCCGTCCCGTACTTCTCGCCGCAGTACTCGATCACACGGCCACGGCCCTCCGGATCGAAATCCACATCGATATCAGGCAGGCTCACGCGCTCCGGGTTCAAAAAGCGTTCGAAGATCAGACCGTGCTTCAACGGGTCCAACTCGGTGATGCCCATCGCGTAGGCGACCATCGCGCCTGCCGCCGAACCACGGCCCGGACCCACCATGATCCCGTGGTCCTTCGCCCACTGGATGTAGTCGGCGACCACCAGGAAGTAGCCGCAGAACTGCATCTGGCAGATCACGCCGCACTCGTAATCCGCCTGCTTCAACACCTCCAGGGGCGGATGCCCGTCGTACCGCTTCTCCAGGCCCTCCTCGACCTTCTTCAGGAACAGGCTCGTCTCGTCCCAACCCTCCGGGCACGGGAACTTCGGCATGAACGCCCCGTCCTCGTGATCGTCGAACATCACATTGCACCGCTCCGCGATACGCAACGTATTGTCGCACGCCTCGGGCAACTCCCTGAACAGGTCGCGCATCTCATCCGCCGATTTGATGAAATAGCCCGTGCCGTCGAACTTGAACCGGTCCGGATCATCCAAACGGGAACCCGAGTTGATGCACAGCATCGCGTCCTGCGCGCCCGCGTCCTCCGCATGCACGTAATGCGAATCATTCGTCGCCAACAAGGGCGCGTCCAGCTTCCTCGCGATGTCCAGGAGATCACGGGTCACCTGCGTCTCGATCTTCAGGCCATGGTCCATGAGCTCGATGAAGAAATTATCCCGGCCGAAGATGTCCTGGAACTCGCCCGCCGCACGCAACGCCTCATCGAACTGCCCCAAACGCAAACGGGTCTGGATGATGCCCGACGGACAACCCGACGACGCGATCACGCCCTTCGAGTAGGTGGACAGGACCTCCTTATCCATACGCGGGTATTTCGCCACTCTTCCCTCGAGGTTCGCGATCGAGGATGCCTTGATGAGGTTGGAGAGCCCCTGGTCGTTCTCCGCCCACATGGTCAGGTGCGTGTACCAGCCGCCGCCGGACACGTCGTCCGGGTTGCGGCGGCGGTGCTTCCCGTCCAGTTCGGGGTTCCAGTCGGTGTCCCATGAGACCTTGGCGGGATCCTTTCGTGAGGTCTCCGGCGTCACGTACGCCTCGATGCCGATGACCGGCTTGACGCCCCGGTTGGCGGCGGTGCGCCACAGTTCGTACGCGCCGTGCATGTTGCCGTGGTCGGTGATGCCCACCGCCGGCATGCCCAGCTCCCGGACCCGGTCCACCAGGTTCGGGATCCTCGACGCGCCGTCGAGCAGCGAGTAATGCGTGTGGTTGTGCAGATGCACGAAGTCTCCAGTCTGGCCCATGACCCCGAACCGTATGCCCCGACCACAGTGTCCGGTACATATCTACCGGACACGATGGGAGACTGCGATGGTGGAACCGACGCCCCGCCGATACGGGGCGTGCACACGTCAGGAAGGAGAACGCCATGCGGGAGGACATCGATCCGGTAACCCATCTCGATAGGAACTTCACGTTCGATTCGTTCGTGCCGGGCGACTCGAATCGGTTTGCAAGGGCGTGCGCCCTGGCCGTGGCCAGAGAACGCGGCGGCCGGGATTTCAACCCCCTGTGTATCTACGGCGGTTCCGGTCTGGGCAAGACCCACCTGCTCAACGCCATCGGCAACTACGCGCTCGTCAAGGACCCCGGTTTGAAGGTCCGGTACGTCACCAGCGAGGAATTCACCAACGAATTCATCGACGCCCTGCAGAACCCCAACCAGAGCCAGGGCCAGATCGCCGAATTCAACCGACGCTACCGCCAGGTCGACGTGCTGCTCATCGACGACATCCAGTTCCTCGGCGGCAAGGAAGCGACCCTCGACCAGTTCTTCCACACGTTCAACTCCCTGCACCAGGCCAACAAGCGCATCGTCATCGCCTCCGACGTCGCCCCCAAGAACCTCAAGGGCTTCGAGGCGCGCCTCATCTCCCGCTTCGAATCGGGTCTGACCGTTGACGTCAAGCCGCCGGACCTGGAGACCCGCATCGCCATCCTGAGGATGATCGCGTCGATGAACGGGTCCAAGATCCCCAACGACGTGCTCGACCTGATCGCCGAACGCTTCACGGAGAACATCCGCGAGCTCGAAGGCGCCCTGACCCGCGTGACCGCCGTCGCCTCCCTGAGCAACCAGCCCGTCACCCGGGCCCTGGCCGAACAGACCCTCCAGGACTTCTTCACCACCGACGTGGAGATCAAGCTCACCGACATCATCGGACAGGTCGCCAAGTACTTCCATCTGACGTTCGACGATCTCGTGGGCCGTTCGTGTACCAGGAACGTGGCTTTGGCCCGCCAGATCGCCATGTACCTCGCCCGTGAGATGACCAGCATGAGCCTGCTCGACATCGGCGAGGTGTTCGGCGGCCGCGACCACACCACGGTGATGCACGCCTACACGCGCGTGAGCGACGAGATGCAGCAGAAGCAGGAGATCTACAACTACGTCATGGAGCTCACCGTGCGCCTCAAGCGGAGCAGCAGCGACTGATCCGCCCGTTCGCCCGTCAACCGGACGGTGTCCTCATGTGCTGGCCACGACATCGAGCAAACGGCATGAGATGATGGAATACAAGACTCATTCGGCTGAAAGGACAGGCATGAGACTGGGAACGATCGATCTCATCAGGAAAATCGGGCTGGACCCCAATGACGTGATGCTCATACGGCATTCCACGGCGATCACGAGAAAATACGTCAACCAAGGTTTCCTGGATGAATGCACCGCCGAAATGAAACCGAAGTTCACGTTCGGCCAGACTCATCGCTATTGGATGGTATTCGCCGGGGAGCAATCGACCACCAGACTCGTCGCCCTGTACCGGATGGATGGGTGGACGAAGCTGGAGAAAGGCATGCTTCCTGATGGCTACCCCATCGAGGAATCCAACTACGGGAAAAACGACTTCTACATATTGGAGCGCCTCGATCTGCTCGCCGAATATGAGAACAGGCTCACAATAGATTGGGGCTCTTTTAGAAGTTTGGCTTGGAAGGGTACGGTCGACAAGCCGATCGTCTCGATCGAACGGACGAAACCCACCTTCCCCGGGTTCGACGATCTCATACTCGGATTCGACAAGCTGTCCGACATCATCGAGGACCCCGACTACTACAGCGCCTATTACGATGCCATGAGCCAGGTCAGCGCCATCTATCTCGTCACCGACACGGCAAGCGGGAAGCAGTACGTAGGATCCGCCTATGGCGGTGAGGGACTGTGGCAGCGCTGGAGCACGTATGCGCACACCCAAGGACGCGGAGGCTCCGGGGACGGCGGCAACAAACTGCTCGTGGACCTGCTGAACCGCGGCGGCGAAGGATATGAGCGGAATCTGCGGTATTCGGTGCTCCGTGTACTGGACAGTGGTCTATCCACGGACCAGGTCGTCGGAATGGAGAACCTGTACAAGGACAAGCTCGGAACCCGCGAATTCGGCTTGAACGCCAACTGACGTTTCCTGTTTCCTGCCATAGACGTCACCTATGACAGGAAACAGGAACCGTCATGATTCCCACCGTCCCGGTTCCGCCTATCGGATCGGCATCCTCCGATTGGAGGGACCCGGAACGGTTGACTCGGGGACAGCTACCGCGTCACGTCGATGAGCCGATGGCCGGACAGGCCGACGAGCCAGCGTCTCGTGACCTTGTAGCCCGGATAGAGGTCGGCGAGGGCCTGGGCGTAGAGCGCCTGCTGCCCGTAGTACTCGTCATGGAGGCGTTCCTCCCATTGCTCGAGCCCGAACTCATCGTCCTGCCGTTCCTCGCGCCTGACCCGGTCAGTCTTGTAATCGAACAGCACGATACGCCTGTGCTCGTCGTCCACGTAGTAGCCGTCGATGACGCCACGCACCACGCGCTCGTCCTCGTCGTCCTTGCCCGTGGGCGTCTCGCCCATGAGGATCCGCGCCTGGTCGGCCGTGGCCAGCAGGGCGAACGGGGCCTCGCGGAACAGGCGGTCACGGTGACGGCGGATGCCGTCCGAGAGCCGTCCGACGCCCTCACCGGTGCCGGACGTGAACCAGAGCATGCCCGCGAACAGGCGCGAGGAACCGATGCGTTCGGCGGCCGCATGGGAGATGACGCCCCGTTCGTCGAGCAGGCGTATCACGCGGCGCAGCTCCCCGGCGCACAGGTCCCTGTCCGCGGGAACGCTCCAGTCGAACAGTTCGAGGACGTTGTGCACCGCGGTGCCGAGCTCGGACGCCGTGAGACCCGCCCCCTCGCCGGCCATGAAGTCCGGCAAAGGCAGGGACGAGAACCGCCGCCCGTCAACGTCATGTTCGCCCGTCTCAAGGCGGTCCGCGTCATGAGCGCCCTGGCCGTCCGTATCTCGTTCATCCGTCTGGTCGTCGATGTCGTCGGCTTCCGTGGACACGACGGCTTCGTCGGTCGTGTCCGGGACGGTGCGCGTGTCCTGGATCCAGTCGCGTATGCCCGAGGCGTTGACCGTGGCCGGATGGCGTTCCGGCAGGTCGGCCTCCGGGTCGAGGAACCTCTCCGCGCTCGGGCGCATGTCCGCGTACTCCATGCCCTCGGCGTCCGCCCGCGTGACCGAGGTCACGTCGATCGGCTCATGGTCGGAGACCACGGTGAAGGCATGCTCGCCAGGGAGTCCGGCGACGACCGGGTCATGCCCCAGGTCAGACGGCATGCGCACGCGCCACGTGTCCGTGCCGCCCGCGCACTCGGGGTCCGCGGGATTGAACAGGGTCCCGGGATCCAAGTCCGGCGTGTGTTCGGCGGCCAACCGCAGCGCGGCGAGGATCCAGGCCAGGTAGGACACCGAGCCGCCCGCGACCCACCCGGGATCGACCCGATCCGGATCGTCCGCGGAAATAGTCATCTTCCCGCAGAACGAACCCAGGTCTGCGATCCCGGAATCGTCATCCGGGTCGTCCTTGCCGTGTTTGGGAGTCCATGTGCCGGCGATGATGAGCTTCTTCTCCGCGCGGGTGAGGGCCACGTACAGCAGGCGCAGCTGTTCGCCGATGTCCTCCCGGCGTTCCTCGCCCACCAGCAGGGCGCGTTGGAACGTGGCCACCTTGACCTGATGGGCCGTATCCACGAGGTCGCACGCGGCCAGGGCACGGTCCGCCGCGTCGCCGAGCTTGGCGGAGGACAGGACCTCGAATTTCGCCCGGTTACGCTCGTTGACCGGGTTCGACTGGGCGTCCATGAGGATCACGGCCTTCCACTGCAGGCCCTTGGACCGGTGGATGGTCGTCACATGCACCGCGTCCCGGGTGGCCAAGGCTCCGGTCTCCTCCGAGACCTGGCTGTCCTTGGATTCGGCCCAACGGTCCGCGGCGTCGAGGAACGCCCGCACGCCCCGCTCCCCCGCGTCCGCGAACGCGCGCGCCTTGCCGGCCAGCTGCGCGAGGTTGGCCTGACGGTTCGCGCCGTCCGGCAGCAAACCGCAGTACTCATGCCAACGGGTCCGCCCGTACACGTGCCACAGGAGCTCGTCGACCGGATGCGTGGCCGCATAAGCGCGCAACGACTCCAGCAGATTCAGGAACCCGGCCACGTCCCGCCTGTCCCGGTTTTTCTCCAGGAGTTCGAGGAACCCGCTGCGCAACGGTCTGCCGTCCCCGTCCCGGTCCGCGGCGCGCATGGAGGCCAGGTCCTGGTCCGTGAACCCGTTCGCGCGCAGCAGGGCCACCATGGGCGTATCCATGTGCGGGTCGTCGATCACACGCAGCCAGTCCAGGGCGATCAGGATCTCGGGTTTCGCGTAGAAATCGCCCACGCCATCGACCTCGACCGGGATGCCCGCGCGCACGAGCGCGTCATGCAGCTCCCCGAACAGGCCCTTGGACCGGGCCAGCACCGCGATATCCCCGGCCGAGTACCGTTTCCCGTCCCTGTCGCCCGGGATGGGCGTGCCGATCAGCGACCGGATGCGGCGCACGATCATGTCCACCTGCTGCTGTCCCGTCGCCACACGCGGGATCACGGCACCGCCATCCCCGCCCTCATCATCCGGACCGGAGCCCGCGTCGAGCTTGGTGCGCACGAGCAGCTCGACCGCGTCGGGATGATACCCGTACGGCGGCTCCCCCTCCTCCACCTTCGGCGGCAGGATACGGAACCGGTGCGAGGCCACGCCCGTCCCCGAATCCCGCCCGCCGTCCAGAGGCGTGTAGTCGGCGCCGCCCATGTCACGGCGCATGAGACGGTCGAACACCGTGTTGACGAAATGCAGGATCTCCGGCACCGAACGATGATTCTCCTCCAACACGCGCATATGCTCCGGCGCGCTCAAGGCGACCTCGTCGTTCTTGCGTTGGAACTCGTCCGGCCGCGCATACCGGAAAGCGTAGATGCTCTGCTTGATGTCGCCCACCATCGTGACCTTGACGGCCCGCTCGCCGATCCGGTCGATGATCGCGTTCTGCACCGCGTTGTTGTCCTGGCACTCGTCCACATACACGTACCGCCACTGGCCGGCCAGACGCCCCACCGCAGCATCGACCGCCTTCGGGTCGATGGTCGGATCCCTCTCGACGCCCAACGCCTTGGCGCACCAGTGGGTCACGTCAGAGAACTCCGCGACCTTCATCCTGCGCTTCTCGGCCGTATACGCCTCGTCGAACAGGCGGACCAGCGCGGCCAACGTGTCGATACGACGGGCGGCGACCACGTCGACCGCATCCACCTGGACGGCCGGCCGGTCGCACCAGGACAATGGTTCGCTGGCCAGCTTTTTGATTGTCCTCAACAGTTCGCGACCGTCCGCAGCCGACTCCGATTCCTTGTCAAGCCAGGGGAACAACTCGCCGGAGGCAATCGTCGTCTTCAAAATCTGCTTGGGCATGCTCTTCGCCGGCAGGAGCGCAGCCCGGAACTCGTCCCAGGTGCCGGTCTCATATGCCGCGATGCCCCGATCGATGACATCGAACAGCGGCTTGAACATCTGATCGGGGAAGGCCATCAGTTCATCGGCCGTCCGATGGCCGCTGTGCCCGGTCTCGAGGGCCCGGAGATAATCGGCCACCTGTCGTCCAGCTGCCTCGACGCGGCTTCGCCAATCATCGACAGCACGGTCGATGAGCGGGTTGGCTCCTTGCAGCGGTCGACGATCCGCGAACCCCGTCCGGTACAGGGAGGACAAATCATCCAGCCAGGCCATGCCCTCCGGCTTGGACTCGGCCTGATCGTACAGTCCGAGCATCTCGACGCGCAGCTTGTCGTCCTCCTGCGGTCCGCCGACGTTGTCCAGAAGATCCAGGAACGCGGCATGATCCACCGTGACCGTACGATCGCCGAGCATGATATCCGAACGACTGAAATCCGGGTCGTACCATTGCTCGAACAGGTCGTCGAGCACGCGGCCGCGCAACTGGCCCAGCATGGCCGTGTCCGCCATGATCGCGTAACCCGGGTCGATGCCCAGCATGTCGGCGTTGCGGTCCACGACGTACTTGTTCAAAGCGTCGATGCTGCTGATCTGCACGGCCGGCAGCTCATCCAACGCCTTGGAGAACACCGTTTGGGCGAACCGGGCGTCCGCCGGGCTCCTCCTGATCATCAAGGCGAGATCACCCTTGTCACCACCGATACGGAAGCCACCGTCACAGGGTTCGGGGTGGTCCTCGGGAGCCCGCAGCCACTGTTCGGCGGTCTTCGCGTAGTCGATGGCGAACCGCAGGTTGGCGTCCAGCTTCGAACGCAGTTCCTCGGACGCGGCGATCGTGAACGTGACGATCAGCGACTGGCGGATCGACGCGCCCGGGTCCGGGTTTCCCCGATCGTCACGGCTGCGTTCCAGCAGGTCGATCATCACGTCCTGCAGCAGGCGCGTGGTCTTGCCCGTGCCCGCGGACGCGCTGATGAAATACCGGTTGCCGGCATCCGGCACGGACCGGCTCGTTTCGTCCCTCATTGTTCCTCTCCGTTTCCGTCCGTGATCCCATCGTGTGCGGTCGAGGCATGTTGCCCTGCCTCGTGTTCCAGATCATCAAGCGTCCTGGGCGTCTCGTAGCGCCAGGCGAGTCCGTCGATGAGATCCAATGCCATGATGTCCTTGAAATCGCTGTACTTGGTGCCGTCCTCGGTGGTTCCGTCGTCCTTCGTCTTCAGATACGGGTTGACCCGCAGGTCGCCCATGAGGATCCGTGAGCAGGCGTCCTTGATGAGAGCCTGCACGTAGTCCAACAGACCGTCCAGTTCTCCCGGCTCCACGACGGCCGTGGGCAGCGAGGTTACGGACCCCCTGCTTTTGCCCTCCGGTTTCGGCCGCGCGCTCCACGGTCCGACAAGGCAGCCCATGTCCCGGATGTCAGCGATCTTGTCCGGCAGACTCATCTCGATGGAGTCCGCATCGGACGGTTCTCCGCCGAACAACGCCATCCGGCCGCCATCCCCGGCCGCCGACTCATGGATATGCATGTCGGCCGGCTTGGCTTTGACCCAGTCGGATACGGCGATAGGCATAAACGCCATGCCTATGACCGACCTCGGGGCTTGTGCCGGCGAATCGGCCGTATGGTCCCGTTCCGTATGGTGCAGCACGGCGTACGCATAGGTCAGCAGCTGCAGCTCGCGCCCGTAGTACACCTTCGACCCGTCGCCCTTGGGGAAGAGTGTGTGATTCGAGGATTTGTAGTCGATGACGAACGAGCCCGAACCGCCCGGCATGCCGCACGAGACCGTGTCGATACGGTCGACCTTGCCGCGAATGCGCACCGTGACTGCACGGGCCTTCCCGTCGCCGTCCGGCACCTCGATCACATGGGTGATCGGCTCCCATGCGCCCTTGGTGCGGCCGATGTCACCGAACTGGCGTTCCGTGTACTCCGCCGCCACGGTCAGGCCTCCGGCAGGCTTGCCGTCGATCAGAAGGTTCTTCTCCCAGTCCTCGAACGTCGCCTGCAGACGGGTGGCGAACAGGCGCAGGTCGCTCACGAGCTGCTCGTGCACGGCCTTCATGCGGTTGCCGGACTGCAATACCCTGAACTCCGGGTTCTCCCTGAGCAAGCTGATCATGGGGATCTCCAACCCGTCGAACGGGACGGGCTCATACTCCAGGTCGGACAGGAGCCCGATCAGTGCGCGTAGATCCTTGCCTGTGCCGTCGGTGTTCAGGTAATCGGCGGGTACGCCCCGCAACGCCTCGGCCTCGTCTACGGTTTCGCCCGCCTTCCGGCGCAGCCGGTCGAGCGCGATGGTGACACCGACCGCGCGTTGGAGCACGGCATGGTAGAACGAGCCCCTGATGGCCGGTGTCAGGCCGAACGGGTCGTTCTCCTGCAAGCCCAGACCCTTGGTCAGGAAGAACTCGAACGGGTTGGAATAATACGTCTCGATCGTGGAGACGGACACGTCGATCACCGGACGCCTGCCGCGGCCCGGCTTGGTGAACAGGCTCAGGGCCGTCTCCGACGTGATGCCGGACCGGTCGCGCGCCACCAGCCACGAATCGTCCCTCCCGCTCTCGGCAGACCCGTTATCGGAGCCATCGGCGTTCCTAGAGGTCTCGTTGGCATTCCCATCGGGCAGGTCGTCGATGGTCCGGGGTCTTGTCCGGGGCTTGTCGGGATGCTCACGGTTGTAGTCCGCGTATTTCTCGTCGGGCACGCCGGGCAGGAGACGGGAGACGAGGCGAGACAGGGCCTGCGCGGTGCCGGCCGTGCTCCTGGGGCACAGGAACGTCACCTCGCCCGCATCATGCAGCACACGGTTGAACGCGAGGATCTCGCGTCGGGCCATGCCATGCACCGACCGCGCCCTGAGACACGCGGCCTCCACCCGCCGCCCCTCATGCTCGAGCAGGCCGGCCAATGCCAGACGCTCCCTATCATCCAGGAGGCCCGTCTCGCGCGGGACGGCCGGCAGACCGGTCTCGGTGCAGCCTAGGACGATCACATGCCGGTACGGGCGCATCGGGGTCGGGAAGCCGGTCACATCCACCGCGTTCGACGCGGGCGGCAGACCACCCGCGGGCATGCTCGCCAGCAGGGTCATGAGATTGTCACGGAACGTGGGACGGAAATCCGCGAACGGCAGGTCGCCGAACCGTTCCGCCAACTCGTCGAACTGGCCCATCAGCACACGCCACACCAGCTTCGCGGACTCCGCCCTCCCGTCAACGCCATCGTCCCGCACCGGGATGATCCTGACGCCCAGTGCATCCAGGCAACGGACCATGGCTCCGAGGGCCTCGCGGACCGTGGTCTTTTTGGCGCGGTACCGCCATTCCGGGGCGAACACGGGGCCGGCCAGCCTGACCATCGCCCGGATCGCATGGACCGCATGACCTGTCGTCTTGTCCCTCGTGTCCTTCCATACCCACGCCGGGTCCTCCGCGCGCAGCCTCGCATCCAATGCGTCCAGCTCGTCGGGCTCCACCCGGTATTCGTCCGCCCGGATCAACCCGGTGCGGTACAGGCGCAGCACGACCCCCGCATCGGGCAGCTCCGCGTACAGACGCGCGTCCATCAGATCGGACAGGAACACGGCCAACGGCTGGTCGGCCAGAGTCGCCACGGGCACCGCGTTGATCGAGATGCCCCGACGGGAGAACACCGCGCCCAGCATCGCCCGGTACGGCGCGAGATCACGCGACGTGACCAGAATCTCCGAAGACGGAGTCCCACCCTTGAGCAGGTCACGGACCAAGGCCGCGGCGGCCATGAGCTCCGCCGTCTCGTCCAAGGCGGAGAAGGCATGGAACCGGTCCGACGCATGGCCGTCATCCGCATGCTCGAACATCAGGCCGGGCAGCACCTGGTAATTGCCGTCAGACGGCTTGCCGCCAGCCAATTCGACGGAGCCATCACCGACCGGCTCCTCCCCGAGCACGGCGGCCATGACATCGGACCGATACCCGTCCTCGGCCACGGCAGTGACATGCGCATGACGCCGCATCACATCCAGAAGCCGGGCCTCGGCCGGCGCGGGATCCTCGAACCCATACAAATAGACATGCAGGCGGCCACCCAGCTGCTCCACCCAATCCATGGCGTTCACGGCACCGCCACCGACCAGGACCGGATCCGGGCCGAAATCCTCGCCCACATACCCCATGAGCCGGCCGACAGCCTTCAAACGCTGCGAATCGAAGGAACCCACGTCCGTGCCCGTGACGCCCGTGTTGGCGAGCTCGACCAGCTGGTCCGCGTACTGGCCGATGGAACCGAACACGTCGCCAGCCTCGCGGAACGCATCCGTCGTGTCATGGCGCATGCGACGGGCGAGCCCGGCACGCAACACGAATAAACCCGTGACCGACCTCACCGGCCGGTCGTTGTCCGCATGGTTGCCGACCACGGAACGCACCAGACTCGACGGCGAATGCACCTCCACCGTCGCCCCAGGCCGCCCGGCAGGATGTTCACGCAGCAGTTCCAACGCGCGACGCTCCACATACGGGCGCAGACGGGCCGGAGTGAGCACCACATACCGTTCACCATCCCCGCCCGCGGCCATATCACCGATGGCCCGTCCGATGAGATCGTCCAACGTACGCGGCCTCAATGCCGCATCATCACCGACAGTCATAGGAACTCCATTCCCTCCAGACCAGATACCGACAAACCTACACCCGCACGGCACGCCACACGGCCCGCATCCCAAGCGGACGCCTCGCATGCCCCGGGCCACGCCGCCATGATCATTTCTCCCCGAAGAACAGGTTGATCAGCGCGAGCACGCCGACGATGACCAGGAACAGCACCAGATGGTCCAGACCCCAGTCGATGACCCCGGAGACCACCTGGCCCACGGGCGTGTTCAGGAACACGCCGAACAGGATGAACGGCAGCAGCAGCACGCCCAGCACGATTCCCACAAGCATCATGAACTCGAACATTTCCTCTAACCTCCATTCACGCGGTCCCGACTCTCGGAACCGTCTCTCGGTTTTCCACGCCGCCACGGTCCGGCATTTCCGAACCCCTTTCCGGCGACCTATCCCCAACAACCGGACAACTCATAATCCCGTCGCCGATGGGTCGGGGCGAGTACATTGGCATTGAGATCGCATACAGGACGAAGGAGTTGGGAATGATCCCGGAACAGTACAGGAGCCAGCGGGTCGGATTGACCGGATACCGGGTGCTCAACCTCGATCTGGACGGCGTATGCGCCGACTACAAGGGGGCGCTGCGCGACTATCTGGTCCGTCACGGTCTGATGGACGCGTCGACGGTACCGTCGAACGACCGGTATGAGCTCACCCGGGAATCCGGATGGCCGTTCGATACGCTCGATGACTACATCGAGGCGCACAAGGCCGCGGAAAGCGAGCACCTGTACGCCACGATGAAGCCGATCGACGGCGTGACCCACGCCTTGCAGCGGTTGGCCGACGAGCATGTGTACATCCGCATCGTCACCCATCGTTTGTTCGTCTCCGGACAGCATCGCATGGTCGTCGCGGACACCGCGGAATGGTTGGATGAGCAGCATATCCCGTATATGTCGTTGTGTTTCACCGGGTTGAAGGACAGCATGCAGGCGACCGTATGCATCGACGATTCCCCCGCCAACATCGAGACGCTGCGCGCGGTAGGCCAGCATGTCGTCGTGTTCGACCAGCCGTACAACCGCGAATGCAAGGGACCTCGGCTGTACGACTGGAGCGACGAGTCGGTCGACCGGCTGCTTTCCTGGTTCGACCAGTGGCCGGAAGAAGGCCGTACGAAGGAGGAGGGAGCGGACGATGACCGGTAACGTGCAGAACGTGCAGAACGTGCAGAACGTGCAGAACGTCGGCATAAGTTCGAGGGACATACTCGGAAGCCCCTGGGACGAGCAGGACGACGCGTTCCGTTGGAAGTGCGCCATGCTGTTGCTCGGCCAGGACACGTGGATCGAACGTCGCGTGGAAACCGTGACGTTCACCGAGCAGGGGACTACGCGACGGAGCATCAGCTTCGACTTCCTAGTGCCCCGGTCCATGCGGCTGCCATGGCGCGAGAACGAGACCGATGGAACCTTGGTGGCGGTGCCGCTCACGTTCCTGGGCAAGGGCGATCTGATCCACGCCGATGTAAGCGTGGCCGGCGGAGATCCTGTTCCCTTGCTGAGGCTGGATGACAACAAGGACATAGCCGTCGCGGCGCTCGACTACTGCTTCGAGCAGGTCGAAGACCATGATCGGCTGCTGGAACTATGTAAAACGTTGGCGCGTCAGTGGCCTGATGGGGATGCGTCCTTCAGCGTCCAAGCCGCCCATACCGGCATCGTCTGCAGCCCGGTGGACGTGGATGATATCAACGGGAGCCGCAGGCGCAGGATCAGGGACATATTAGGCAGGCTCTACCCGTCATCCGCGACGGGTGCCATCGACAGGACCGTCGGCTCCGAGCACGGTCCTGTGCACACGGGAGCGGACGATAAGTACCGGTCGCAGACCCGATCCGCCGAGACCCTGCTACATGCCTTGGAAGACTATGTTGCCGACGCACCCGTGCCGGAACGGACCGATGCGCTGACGACATACCTGCTGCTGCTCTCCAGTCTGTGCGAAAGCTACGTGTGCGTCGCGCTCATCCCCGAGGATCAGGTGAACGGCAGATGCCTCGTCAAGCTGTCGTTCGACAGCAGCTATCAGGAGTCCGCGTGGGACCGGTACATGCTGCCGTCCTCGGAACAGCTGGACCTGTCGTTCCAGACCGATGCGGCGCAATCCACGCATATCGAGATCAATCCGATCGGCGGCGGCAGCATCGCGCTTGCCGAATGGAATCTGCACGGCGAACGACGCCCTCGCATCCGTTCCAGCGTCGCCGCCGGCAGAGTGCATATCAGCGCAGGGAAACGCGACTTGCTACCGTCCCTTCACTTGCACCTGACATTGCTGAACAAACTGCCTGCCATCCTGGCGAACTGCGCATGGTCCCTGCTGCTGCTCATCGGCTGCATAGCCAATATCGTCGTAATCAACGATCCGAAGATAATCGAAGCGATACCCGATAAGCTCGGCAGCGTCGCGGACATTCTCGCATTGCTGTTCACCCTATGGGTGGCCCGACGCATCAACTCCTTCGACCATTCCGTATCGCAGGACCTGACCAGGTATCCGAACATCCTGATCTCCGCGAATCTGCTGGTCACCTCACTGTCCTGCATGCTGGTGGGTGTCACCGCGATGTTCGATGGCTTCGCCGTTCCAGCGCTGGTGCTGTCCATCGTCTGCGCCGTGCTGTCGCTGGCGCTATCGCTGCCGGTGTTCCATGGACTCGTGGTGTGGATGCGATGCCACAACGGAATCCCCGCCTATCACCTGAAGTCCGGGGAAAACAAGATCGTCGTCAGCAAACGGAACGTCACCTTCCTGCGTGACAGCGGAACGGTGCCGCTGCCGCAATACAACGGCGGATACCTCGAGAAGAACCAGTCGAATGAGCACTTCGAGATAGACGAGAAGACGCGAAACCTCATTGCCAAGGATGAGAAACGACGGAACCATTGGAAGCGGACCCGCGTCTTCCTTGACCGGCATGTATTCGGCGACGATAATTCCCGGAGCTCGAATCCCTCGTTGTATCCCGCCGACCACAGCCCATATCTGGTGTTGGAAGGCACGGGGCATGCCGGACCGTCGTTGGAAGCCAAGGCACGATTCGTGGCCGTCCGGTGGCATTCCGACCCGTTGGCGTGATGCCATGAGCGGCCGAATCCACGGCTGATCGGGTGGATGCCGAAGATTGTCCGGTTGACATCAGTGACGAATATGGCGGGGCAGGAAACGCCGCCCCGTCAACCGGACACATGCCGCCGGAAAGACGGCAGGAAAGGAAGCCACCATGAACATCTTCACCATCGCAGTGCCGCACGCCACCGCCGAAAAGCATGTGGGACAATACATAGCCCATGAGCGTCCGGACGGTAGACTGGATTTGTTTCCGTCCGACAGGAGGGACTATGACGACAAAGTACAGCAAAGAAGCTTTTGAACAGGGGAAATACCATCAGCTGTATTCTCTTCTGAACAACTACTTCTCGGGGGTCCTGGACAGGTATCCCGCCCTCACCGGCGCATATGGTGGCGACGCGGACGCATGGGCCATGAAGTTCATCTTCACCAACACCAGAGAGCCCATCGATTCGCTGGAATATGACAAAAACTGCAGGAACCCGAAGCTCATCAAGTTCATGCAGTCCTGCGAGACGAACGAGGAGTTCGAAGAGCTTGTCATCGGCGAGGCGAAGCATTGGCTGGCCGACTTGTTCGACCGGACCGAATTCGGCAAGACCAGGCGTGTCCTCGAAAAGGACATGGAGGAATCCACGGACATACGTTTCGTCAAGGAGCCGACAAACAATTGCTGGCATCTGCTGGAATGTACTTCGGCCGGCACGGCTCTCTCGGAGGACGAGCTCCGTCCGACAGCCTTCCGGCACAGGAACCGGATCAAATGGCCGGCCGACGTCGAATATGACAAGGTCCGACGCAGGGAGAGGAAGAACCGGCCGCCGCTTCCACGGCGACAGATCGTCGATTGCCTGCACGATATCCTGCTCAAGGCAAAGGGATCCGTGGAGATCAACGTGCTGACACGGCTCATCATCGGCCTGCATCCCTACATGGTTCGGGACGGGTCCGATGCCATACCCTCGGTCACCTACGAATTGAATTTCGAGAACATGGCCTATAACGACGGCAATTACGCCGAAAACGACTTTATCTACCGATGAACGCGGAGGTGAATCATGGTAGAACACACTTCCGGAGCGGAGAAACGCTCCTTCGATTTTCCCGCGTCCGCGATCCCGGCCGAAGTCATCAACATGGAGGATCCGGAATACATTGCGCGTCGGCTTGCCATGCCGGTGGCCGCAGGACAGCTGTGGATGGCTAAGACGAAGGGAGAAGCCCAGTATGTGCTGATCACCGCCGTGGACGGCGAGGACCCACGCACCATCACAGTCATCCCGCTGAGCAACAACACCGCGGAACGCACCGACGGCTCGTTGATCGTCGATCGCACTCCCCTGGGCATGCCCATGGTCGCATGGCCCGCACTGGCGACCAGCATCCCCGTTCGCGTACTGTTCAAACCGTTGGACGAATTCAATCCCCAAACGACCGAGGCCCTTGCCGCCGACCATGCCGATGAGAAGCTCGGCATCAATCGTGCCACGGCCCCTGACGATCCCATGGAATCCGCGGAACAGGAAATCCATGAGATCGAACACAGCCTGGAATCATGGCATAAACTGTGCGCCGACCTGCCGAAGTTGCACGCCGACCGGACGGCTGCCGAGCATTCCGGCGACGAACTGGCGGCCTACGCCGATGCGCTGAAGAACGTGCTTCACTTGACGCCCGGACAGCGCATCGCGGTGAGCCGCGGCAAGGCGCTGACCGACGAGCAGCAGAGCAGGATGGCCGCCGCGGGCTTCCCGGAGTCCCCGTACAACCGTCCGCAGGTCGACGACGATTATCTGGTCGAGGTCGAACAGCCCCGCTGGCGCGCGGCCGCGAACGCCCTGGCCGCGAGCGGCGTGACCGGGGATCCGCGTGAACGGCTGGCGTACAAGGCCCAGTTCGAACTGGCCGCCAGGGTCAACGGCCATGGCGTGGAGGCGCTCAGGGGCGCCTTGCACAAGGCCGCCGCGACGGTGCTGGCCGATCCACGGGACTGACATCGGGCGGCGTGCTGCGACAGAACGATGGAAGATCTCCTTCAATACCGTCATAGGGTCGATAGCCAGGCGCGAGCCATGCTCGCCCTGGCCTCATCCCGGCATCCGGGGTTCCCGCCGCCGGCCGGAACCGACCTCGGAATCGTCGTGGAACAGTGGAAGGACGACGTCGAGATTACGTACGTCGATTCGATCGTGGACAGTGACAGGATCGACGACGACTATGCCACGGTGGACGACGATACCGAGAACGATCTGCTGGGATTGTTCAGCCTCACCATCGAGGACGGAGAACGAAGTCACATTCAGGTGCAGTTCAAGCCGGACGATTACACGGTCCGCCGCAATTTCACCTTGATGCATGAGATCGGCCACTATCTGCAGCAAACCGATGACGATCTGGCCCGCACGCTTGAGCTCATTGCCGATCCGGCCGAGAGCAAACGGTTCGAGGAGGCTTCCTGCAACCGTTTCGCCTCCCTGGTCCTGTTGCCGGACTCCTACGTGGAGTCCGTGCTCCATGGCGAACCGGCCAACGCGGCCAACGCGACCCGTGTATTCGACTTTGGCAGGAAAAGCCGGTCAAGGGTGATGCGCGCATCACGGCCGGTGGTGGCCCACCGTATGGTCGATTTCATGCCGCGCCCCGGCATTGTGACCTTGATCCAGGACGATTCCGTCAGCGTGCGCGCTCACACCGACGGCCACGTCGAATACAAGGATGCGCTGACCCCGACGGAACGGGCCGTGATGGATCGCCTCAGCATGGAGGACGATCCGTGTTCGCCGCATTTCTATCCGCTCACCCTGTCCGACGGGGAGGAGGCCCAGGCCTCCATCGCCTTTTCCCAGGGCCAGGCCCGGAACCACTTCATCGTGGTCGAACAGAACGAGCAGGATCGCCCGGCGACGGAACCGGCCGCGATACAGGACGCCGCGGGCGCGGCGCGGGATTCCGGCACGGATACCATGAAGGAACACGACAACAAGGATAGTGGAGGAACGCAGCGCATGGACGCCTACGGCATGATCGACAACCGGACCTCGCTGGTGAAGGACGACCTGGTGCGCGCGATCCGTTCCGGCAGCCGCGTATCGGTGGCGGCGTCACTGTTCTCGATGTACGCGTACCGCGAGTTGAGCGAACAGCTCGAACAGGTGGATTCGTTCCGGTTCCTGTTCACTTCGAAGGCCTTCACGAAGGACCGCACGCCCAAGGAACGCCGCGAATTTTACATTCCCAGGATAGGACGAGAGCAGAGCCTGTACGGCACGAACCTGGAGATCCGCCTGCGCAACGAGCTGACGCAGAAGGCCGTCGCATTGGAATGCGTGGACTGGATCCGGCGCAAGGGCGTCCGGTTCATGTCGTTCGACGAGGAGACCGGATTCCCCCGATTCCTCGCCGTCGAACGGAAGGACGGCGACTCGACCGGATACCTGCCCTTCGACGAGTTCTCCACCACCCAGTTGGGCGTGACCAGACATGCGGCCTCCTCACCGTACACGTCCTTCGTGATGAAGCAGGATACCAACCAGACGCGCGGCCTGCTGGCCACGTTCGACCAGGTATGGAACGGCCGGCAGGTGCATGACGTCACGGAGGCGGTGATCGACGGCATCGAGCGCATGTACCGGGAGAACCCTCCGGAACTGGTGTACTACAAGGCCCTGTACCGCATCTTCAGCGAATTCCTGGAGGACGTGGACGAGGACCAGCTCGCCAAGGAAGGCACCGGGTTCAAGGAGAGCCGGATCTGGAACATGCTGTACGACTTCCAGAAGGACGCGGCCCTGTCGATCATCAACAAGCTGGAGACGTACAACGGCTGCATCCTGGCTGACTCGGTCGGTCTGGGCAAGACGTTCACCGCGCTGGCGGTGATCAAATACTTCGAGTCGCGCAACCGCAACGTGCTGGTGCTGTGCCCGAAGAAGCTCAAGGACAACTGGGTCACATACCGTTCGAACGCCACGAACAACCCGATCGCCGAGGACCGTCTGCGCTATGACGTGCTGTATCACACGGACCTGAGCCGCACCAGGGGCGACACGATCATGAACATCCCGGTCGACCGCATCAACTGGGGCGGCTACGACCTCGTAGTGATCGACGAGTCGCACAACTTCCGCAACGGCACCGATTCCGCCGTCAAGACCGACAGCAACGAGAACCGGTACAGGAAGCTCCTGGACAAGGTCATCCATTCCGGCGTGCGCACGAAGGTGCTGATGCTGTCCGCGACGCCGGTCAACAACCGGTTCCGCGACCTGGAGAACCAGCTCGCCCTGGCGTATGAGGGCAACGACGACGACTGGACCGCCAAGCTCGGCCTGTCCACGGACATCGACAACGTGTTCCGCAACGCGCAGAAGGCGTACTCGGCATGGTCGAAGCTCGACCCGGAGGAACGCACCACGGCCAACCTCATGGACCGGCTCGACTTCGACTTCTTCAAGGTGCTCGACCAGGTGACGGTCGCCCGCAGCCGCAAGCACATCCAACGCTACTACGACATGAACGCGATCGGCCGGTTCCCCGAACGCATGAAGCCGGTCAGCGTCAGGCCGAAGCTGTCCACCGACCCGGACGCGGTCGCCTACGACCAGATCTACGACGAATTGGACAAGCTCTCGCTGGCCCTCTACATGCCGTCCGAATTCGTGCTCGAATCCCGCAAGTCGAAGTACTTCGAGGGCGAGGACGAAAGCCTGACCACGGGCGGCCGCGAGACCGGCGTACGCAAGCTCATGGCCACGAACCTGCTCAAGCGGTTCGAGAGCAGCGTGCACTCGTTCCGTCTCACACTGGAGCGCGTGCTCGGCTACATGAAGGACACGGTCGAGGTGATCGACCGGTACGAGAAGTACCGCGGCGAGCATCGCGACCTGAGCATGTTCAAGGACATCGACGCCGACAGCTTCGACCGGGGATTCGACCTTGACCAGGACGACGACGAGCAGATGGAGTTCACCACGCAGGGCAAGAACCGGTTCGCCCTGTCGGACATGAACTGGAAGGACTGGCGCCGCTACATCCAGGCGGACATCACCGTCATCGAGGGACTCCTGTCGATGATCAACGGGATCGACGCCGACCATGACGCCAAGCTCCAGCAGCTGTACCGCACGATCCGCGAGAAGGTCGATCATCCCATCAACCCGGGCAACCGCAAGCTGCTGGTGTTCACCGCGTTCGCGGACACCGCCGACTACCTGTACGAGCATGTCGCCGCCTATGCGAGGACCTTGGGGCTCGAGACGGCGGAGGTGACCGGAGCCCGGCCCGGCCGCTGCACGCTGAAGAAGGTCGGCGGCGACATGGGCGACATCCTCGCCTGCTTCTCCCCCATTTCCAAGGAACGCGAGCAGACCGCCCCCGGGCTGCAGGGCCAGGACATCGACATCCTGATCGCCACCGACTGCATCTCCGAAGGCCAGAACCTGCAGGACTGCGACATGATGGTCGACTACGACATCCACTGGAACCCCGTGCGCATCGTGCAGCGGTTCGGCCGTGTCGACCGCATCGGCTCCCGGAACAGGTACATCCAGCTGGTCAACTACTGGCCGGACGTGGACCTCGACAAGTACCTGAAGCTCAAGGACCGCGTCGAGGCCCGCATGCGCCTGACCGTGCTCACCTCCACCGGTGACGACGACTACATCAACGAGAACGAGCAGGGCGACCTCGCCTACCGGACCCGCCAGCTCAGGCAGATGCAGACGGAGATCCCCGACCTGGAGGACGTGGAGGGCGGCATCAGCATCACCGACCTCGGTTTGAACGAATTCCGCATGGACCTGGTCGAATACCACCGCCAGAACCCGGACATCGAACGCACGCCCGACGGCATCGATGCGGTGGTCGAAGGCGACGAGCCCGGCATCATGTTCGTGCTGAAGAACGTGAATGAGGGCGTCAACACCAGCGGCCGCAACCATCTCCACCCGTACTACCTCGTCCACGTGGGCAGCGACGGCACCATCCGCCACGGTCACCTGGAGCCCAAGGCGTGCCTCGACCTCATGCGCATGCTATGCAAGGGACGGACCGAACCGGACGACAAGGCATGCCGGACATACAACAGGATGACGAGGAACGGCAAGGACATGAGCCGCGCATCCCGACTGCTGCAGGAAGCGGTCTCGGGCATCGTCCAGACGGACTCGCAGTCCGCGGCGGACGGGTTCCTCGCCACCGGCATGGCCGACTTCCTGGCCCCCACCATCCAGGGCCTCGACGATTTCGAACTCATCTGCTTCCTCGTGATCCTGCCCCGGAAGACCGGAAAGGATCCGCGATGAGCGGCATCGAACACTGCGGCCCCATCTCCGCGACCGACATGGGCCTGCCCAGCACCACCGCGGTGCCGGCCGGCCGCGGACACCTTCCCAAGGAGGGCTTCTACCGGAACATGGACGTGCCCGCCGCCCTGCGACGACGGTTCGTGTCCGAAGCGGAATCGTTCGTCATGCTCGCCCAGGTCAACGAACGCTCCACCGGGATCCCCGCCGGGAAGGCCGTGAACAACATCTTCGTGCTCGGCATCGAGACCAAGACCGACAAGCCGCCGATCCA
Organism: Bifidobacterium sp. SO4; assembly: GCF_018555355.1. Taxonomy (NCBI): domain Bacteria; kingdom Bacillati; phylum Actinomycetota; class Actinomycetes; order Bifidobacteriales; family Bifidobacteriaceae; genus Bifidobacterium; species Bifidobacterium sp. SO4. The sequence continues at coordinate 22,644 of NZ_JAFEJP010000013.1, read as the reverse complement.
GGTCATGGAACACATCGCCCGGTTCTACGGCGAGCAGACCGGCTACAAGACCCGCATCCTCTTCATGTGTACCTATGAGGGCGAATGCACGCTCGCCGTGTTCCGCAACGCCAACGTCGCCCAGGGCCTCATGGAAGGCCATGTCTACACGGTCGAGAACGTGAACTTCACGCAGGAGTCGGTCCGTCTGGACGAGCATGACCTCGATCATGCATGGGACGCGATCTGCGCCCAGGTCATCCTCGACGACGCGAACCCCGAACAGGTCGATCACCGCATCGCGGTCGACAACCGGATCAAGGCCCTCACCAAGGAGATCGACCGTCTGACCAAGGCCCATGCCAAAGCCCGGCAGATAGCCAAGCGCAACACCCTGTGGAACCAGCTGCGGCAGGCCCGCCTGGAGCTCAAGGAGCTGGAAACCGGCATTTGATCGAATCAGGGTCTCGGCATCGCCACTTGGACGATACCGAGACCCTGTGGGTTAGTCACCGAGCTTGTAGGTAGTTCTCGGATGACGTTTGCCATAACGGCTTGTCACGAAACGACCGGTGATCGCGGACTTGTAACGTCCCTTGCCGGCCCCGCTGCGGGCCCGTTGCTTCTGCGATGCGCTTCTCACTGCCATATCCACCTCCTTTCACGCGAGTGGACCTATACCTTGCCTATCCTGTGATAGGATAACATTGTTTTTCCGGTTTCAGACAAAAGATAGAGAGCGGCAACATGTCCATTCAACCCGATTTTGCCGATAATGGCCGCGTATTCACCGAGGAATCCGCGGATAAGGAGTTTGAACGTATTTTCGGTTTTTCCGCACAGGTGTTGAGAAACGCGGCATTGGCGGCGTTGCGCAGCGCCCGTGAAACGGACGATTTGCACTCACAGCTCAGCGCGGCAGGATCGCATTTCTACCATCTGCTCGTGGAAGATGTTCGCGCCGAGGTGGATACCCTTGATGATTGGAGCGCCAACCGGGATGACGACAACCATACCTCGCCGAGGGCCCACCGATCGGATGGGCTGGCTTTGGCATTCGCACAGGGAACTGCGGCGACTGGGCACATCACCGGATCTCCCCGCCCAAGGAAGCCGCTCGGGACTTTCACGCTACTGGAGTTACGGCAAAACATGAACTGCGATCCACAGCAGTTGGAGTTCCCGGAACTGTCCGAAGCGGTCGAAGAGCGACCGCAAACATTGTGGCTGCTGCTGTTCCACCGCGATACGGCCAATGAGGCTGTCAGCCTGGAGGTGTCGCTGCCCACAGGCGTGAGCGATGACGGTAAAATTTTGGGTTGGGACAAGCGCATCGTGCTTGGCGAGATTGGTTCGAACGATCAGATCGTGGAGGTTCGAGAAGATGAGCGCGACGAGGGTGACGGCACTGCCATCGCCATTTCCGCACGCTGACGTCACTCCCCGCCCGCCGCTTGATCCGGAACGCATCCGCTGCGCTCGTGAGACCGCGGGACTCAGCAAGGTGCAGTTGGCCGATCTTCTGCAAGTGACCTCGCGCACCATCACGAACTACGAGGAGGACGGGGCCCCATCATCCCAGGTGACGGCGTTGAGCAACGCGCTGGACGTCATGCCCTCGTTCTTCACGGTGCTGCCCGGCTCCCCCATAATCGAGGATCTCAGCGAGGAGCAGGTATGGTTCCGTTCGCTGCGCAAGTCCACGGCCCGGCAACGCAGATCGGCGGTCGGCCATGGCAGAAACGCCCTGTTGTTCTTCCACTGGATCGATCGCCATTTCCGGCTCCCCGGCCGTGCGTTGCCGACCGATGACGGAACGGCATGGAGCCCCCGCGAGGCGGCCGAAGCATTGCGAGGTGATTGGGGGTATGGGGAAAACCCGCTTCCCGATATGACCGGTCTCGCCGAGGCACATGGCGTTCGCCTGTTCAGCCTGCCTTCCGTGGGCAAGGAAGTGGACGCATTCAGTTTCGTATTCGATGCGATACCATATGTGGCCGTCGACACCTCGAAGACAGCGGAACGCGTGCGGTTCGATATCGCGCACGAGCTTGGGCACCTGCTGTTGCATGCTGGCTCGTTGTCCGAAGGGGCCGTCAATCGTGACGTGGAATCGGAGGCGCACGACTTCGCCGCGAATCTGCTGATGCCGGAACGGCGCGTGAAGGCGGTTATTCCGTCGCACGCCGGCATTGCCGACATCATCAAAGGCAAACGGTACTTTAAGGTGTCCGCAATGGCGATGGCCCGTCGTGCGCACCAGCTGGGCCGGCTCTCCGACTGGGAGTACCGTCAGACGTGCTCGGCCCTGACGGCGCGCGGATACCGTTCCGCCGAACCGGATGGCATTGCCGCCGAACGTTCCAAAGTGTTCCCATTCGTCGTCCAAACCAATCACGGCAAAGGCATTTCCTCGCGCACCATCAGCGAGGAAACCGGTCTGACCGTGCGGGAACTCCATGATCTGTCTTTCGGAAATATCCTCGCCGTATCCAACGGCGGCGGATTGTCCGGTTATGACTTGATGCAGGGGAAGCCACGGCTGACGCTGCATGTGAACCATCAGTTTGAAGGCTGACCGGAATAACCAACCGGCAGCCGAACCGACAAAGGAGGAAAGGGATGCCAGAGCGTATCGAGGCAGTGACGCCTGACCTGACGAAGGAAAACGTGGAGAAGATCCTCGCGTTGTTCCCGAATGTGGGCACCGAAGTGCAAGACCCGGAAACCGGTGAGGTCAAGCGAGCGATTGATTTCGACGCATTGCGCGACCAGCTTGGTGACGTGGCCGAGGGGATGCGCGAACGCTACCAGTTCACATGGCCGGGTAAGCGTGCCGCTAAGGAAGAAGCGCGCCGTCCGATTGCCAAGACGCTGCGCCCGATTAAGGAACGCAGCAAGAACTGGGATGACACCCAGAACCTGTATATCGAGGGCGACAACCTCGATGCGTTGAAGATTCTGCGCGAAACCTACGCCGGCAAGATCAAGATGATCTACATCGATCCGCCATACAACACGGGACATGATTTTGTGTACCATGATGATTTCTCGCAAAGTGCTGCTGAATATACCGAGAACAGTGGCGCATATGATGGCGATGGTGGCCGCCTTGTATCCAACCCCGAGTCCAACGGTCGCTTCCATTCCGATTGGTGCAGCATGATATATCCACGTTTACTGCTTGCGCGGGATTTATTATCATCTGATGGATCAATTTTCATTAGCATCGATGATAATGAGCACGATAATCTTTTAAAGATTTGTGATGAAATTTTTGGAAATACTAATTTTGTAGCGGATCTTTCTGTACAAGTAAATCCTCGCGGTAGGAACCTAGATAGATATATTGCAAAAACGTGTGAACCAGTTGTCATCTATGTAAAGGACTACAACAATCCCGACTGTCTTAGTCTGATCGCAAAGGATGAGCGCATGCTTTCGGAGTATGACCAAGAGGATGAAAAAGGACGGTATCGTTTAATCGGGCTTAGAAACCGCAATCAAGCTTTTAATCCAACTACACGTCCTAATCTTTACTTCCCTCTTTGGATCAATCCGAATACAGGCGCAGTGTCCACACAGGAAAGCAACGAATACTGCATTAAAAGACTTCCTCTTGCCGGTGACGGTACGCCAACTTGCTGGACTTGGTCCAAGCAAAAGATCAACAACGAGAAGAGTTATCTAATCGGCAGGGAATCGTCAGAAGGATGGAGAGTATTCCGCAAAGATTATTTGGATGAAGGAATAGCTGGTTTGACTATGGCTAAGTCACTTCAGCAGGATGCAGAATTCAATAATGATTATGGAAAGAAGCGTATTAAGGAACTTTTTGGTTCGAATATTATGAGTTTTCCGAAGCCGCCGGCTTTGGTCAAGCGCTTCGCTGAAATAGGAGCAAGTACCGATTGCTTCATCTTGGACTTCTTTTCAGGTTCTGCGACTACTGCCGATGCGGTGATGCAGTTGAACGCCGAGGACGGCGGCAATCGCAAGTTCATTATGGTGCAGCTGCCTGAAGTCTGTGATGAAAAGTCGGAGGCGGCGAAGGCTGGTTATCACACGATTTGTGAGATCGGAGAGGAACGCATTCGTCGCGCCGGCGAAAAGATCAAGGCTGAGGTGGAGCAACAGAATCAGCAGCTTGAGCTGGGCGCCAAGCCGAAGCAGGTGCCAGATATCGGGTTCCGTGTGCTGCGCGTGGATTCCTCGAACTATCAGGATGCGCGCCGTACTCCTGAGGAGACGGTTCAGGGCTCACTGGATGAGTTGATTGACGTGGCGAAGTCGGACCGCGAGGGCTTGGACAAACTGTTCGAATGCTTCCCGACGTTCCAGTTGCCGTATGATTCCGCGATCGAAGTGCTGGACTTCCCCGCGTTCGCCGGTCATACGGTGTACAGCGTCAACGGCGGACAGCTGGTCGCCTGCTTTGATGCGGAGATTCCCGAGTCGGTATTGCGTGGCATGGCTGCTCTGGATCCGAAGCCTTCGTATGCGGTGGTCGCCGAGGCCGGTTTGAAGAACAGTCAAACCGTGACGAACTTCGCGGAGATCTTCAAGCAGGCGGCGAACGCCCAGCAGGGTTCCACGCAGATTCGCATCATCTGAGGTGATATCGCATGAAATTCGAGTTTTCGAGATACCAATATCAGACCGATGCGGCGAACGCCGTGTGCGATGTGTTCGCGGGCCAGCCCATGCAGCATAAAGTCAGCTACATTCGAGACGTGGGTGTGTGGAAGAAGCCGGAGCCCGTCTTCAAACCCGAGGCCGAACAAGGTGAGCTCGGTCTGGGACAGGCCCAAGCCAAGCAAGGTACCTTGCAATCCGCTGACGAGCTTGACGACACCGGCTACCGCAATGGCGACCTGGAACTGTCTCTCGAGCAGCTGCTGCATAACATCCAGGCCGTTCAGCAGCGTCAGGACCTGATCGCATCCAGCCAGCTGTACCAGGGAAACGGTGCCGTGGAACTGGATGTGGAAATGGAGACCGGCACGGGCAAGACGTTCGTGTACACGAAGACCATCCTCGAACTCAACCGCCGATACGGTTGGTCGAAGTTCATTATCGTGGTCCCCTCCATCGCCATCCGCGAGGGCGTGGCGAAATCGTTGGATCTGACCGACGAGTACTTCTATACGTCCGGCGCGGATAGCGGCGAGGGATATGGCAAGCACATCAAATGGTTCGTATACAACTCGGCCAATTTGAACGAACTGGATACGTTCGCCCAATCCTCTGACATCAACGTGATGGTCATCAACATGCAGGCATTCAACACGTCCATGAAAGAGGACGGTCGCAGCAAGGATGCCCGCATCATCTTCTCCGAACGCGATGATTTCGGCACTCGAAGGCCGATTGACGTGATTGCCGCAACGCGTCCGATCATCATCATGGACGAGCCGCAGAAGATGGGAGGCAAGGCAACCCAGCAGGGCATCAGCCTGTTCAAGCCATTGTTCGTGCTCAACTATTCGGCCACGCACAAAGTCAAGCATGATCTCGTGTATTCACTAGACGCTTTGGATGCCTATAACCAGCGGCTGGTCAAGCGTATCGAGGTCAAAGGCATTGAACTGGACAACATGCGCGGCACCGACGGATACCTGTACCTGCAAGACATCATCGTCAAGCCGAACCGGGCGCCCCAGGCACGCATCGAATACAAGAAGACGTCCGCAGCAGGCAGCGTGGTCAAGACGACCGCTACTTTCGACGTGAACGACGATCTATACACGGCGTCCGGCGAGTTGGAAGCGTACCGCGACGATTGGCGTATCGCGCCTGACGGCATCGTGCCAGACCAGCTCAGCGAGACCGGCCTCGGCTACGTGCGGTTCCTCAACGGTACCGTGCTACGGCGCGGAGAGATCCTCAACGACGGTGCCGAAGAGGACCTTCGCCGCATCCAGATCAGGGAGACCATCAAGAGCCACCTGGATAAGGAGGCCATGCTGTTCTCGCACGGCATCAAATGCCTGAGCCTGTTCTTCATCGACGAAGTCGCCAAATACCGGTGGTACGACGACAACAACGAGGAGCAGCCCGGCGAGTACGCGCGCATGTTCGAGGAGGAATACGACTCGTGCGTGCGTGAATGGCTCGACTCTCATCTGGACGTGGATGGCGGCGGATATCGTGATTGGCTGCGCAACACCAATGCCCATGCCGCCCACAACGGCTATTTCAGCATCGACAAGCGCAGCGGCCACAGCATCGATTCGAAAACGAAGGGCAAAGAGAAGGAAAGCGACGACAGGGACGCCTATGACCTGATCCTCAAGAACAAGGAACGGCTGCTGAGCTTCGATGAGCCGACCCGGTTCATCTTCAGCCATTCCGCGTTGCGTGAGGGTTGGGATAATCCGAACGTGTTCCAGATCTGCACGCTCAAGCACTCCGATTCCGAGACCGGCAAACGTCAGGAAGTCGGTCGCGGTCTGCGTCTGTGCGTGAACAAGGACGGTGTGCGCCAGGATGTGAATGCTCTGGGTGCGGATCAGGTGCAGGAGATCAACCTGCTGACCGTAATCGCCTCGGAAAGCTATGCGTCGTTCACCGATTCGCTGCAGAAGGACATCAGCCAGGATCTGCGTGACCGTCCGGTCAAGATCGACAATGCGTTCTTCTCACGGATCACGGTACCTGCCAAGAAGCTTGGCCCGTCCTATGAAGGCGAAGAACCGGTCACGTTCACCGCGGAGGAGTCCAGGAAGATCTACGTCACGCTGGTCAAGCATGATCTCGTCGACTTCAACGACAAGTTGACCGATACGTATCGGGAGAACCATCTCGATGACGCCACGAGGCAGGATCTTGCCAAGGTGGTTTCACCGGAGAAGATCGACGCGATCCAATGCTCGCTCGACAGCGTCCTCGAAGGCCTGACCTCGGTACTGATCGGCAACGCGCTCAAGAAGAAGGTGCTCAGCAATCCCCTCAACGAGAACTGGGACCGCAAGGAGTTCCAGGAGCTGTGGAAGCGCATCAACCACAAGTACGCGTACACCGTCAACTTCGATGACGACGAGCTGATCGGCAAGGCGGTCGAGAGAATCGATAAGGACCTGGTCGTCTCCAAACTGTCGTACACGATCACACGTGGCCTGCAGAAGCAGGAGGCCAACCGTAACGAGCTGGCCGCCGGCGAGCATTTCTCGCGCGAATCCACCAGCAGCGGCAACGAGATGAAAGTAAACGTCTCCAATGGCGTCGCCTACGACCTGCTTGGAGAGATCGCGCGCGGAGCCTCGATCACCCGACGCTGCGCCGCGGAGATCCTCAAGCGGATCAGCCCAGCCAAGTTCCGCATGTTCGCGGACAATCCGGAGCAGTTCATCGCCAAGGTCTCAAAGCTGATCGTCGGCGAAAAGGCCACCATGATCGTGGACCACATCCGTTACGACCGCATCGAGGGCAAATACGACGCCAGCATCTTCACCGCGGGCGGGAACGTCCGCGAGGAAGCCCAGGCGTACCGCGCCCGCAAATGCGTGCAGGACTGGGTGTTCCCGGACGGCACGGCCAAGGAAAGCGTGGAGCGCCGCTTCGCCAGGGATCTCGACGCCGCCGAGGAGGTCGTCGTCTACGCGAAACTCCCCCGCGGCTTCCAGATCCCCACGCCGGTAGGCAACTACGCCCCCGACTGGGCCGTCGCCTTCCGTGAAGGCAACGGCATCAAGCACCTGTTCTTCGTGGCCGAGACCAAAGGCACAATGGACTCGCTGGAACTCCGAGATGTGGAAAAAGGCAAGATAGCCTGCGCCTCGAAGCTGTTCAACGACTTCCACCTAGCCGGCGACGACGTCCACTACCAACAAGCCGTTACCTATAAGGCCCTTCTTGACCAGGTGAAAGCACTGTAATAACAAAACAATGATGGTCTGGTGATCGGTTTGCAACGCATAGACGATCACCAGACCGTGTAGCAAATAAATAGTATTCAAAGGAGAATCAATGAAGAATAGCTACTATTCCCAAGATCTTAGTGTTTTTCTAAATGAAAATACTCAAACTATATTCGGAATCATTAATCAAAATAAGACCACTAGCGATACCGCAGAACAAGCCTATGCATGGAATGAAGAAATCGAAATCCTCCAGAGGGAACTCAAGAATCTTGACGATGGTCGCATACTTCTAGAATATGTTATTCCACGAATGGGCAAAAGGGCTGATGCAATTCTCTTATATAGGAATATCGTCTTTATTTTGGAATTCAAATGCTGATCAAGGAAATATACATCAGAAGCAATAGATCAGGTATGCGGTTATGCCAAGGATCTGCGAGATTTTCAAGAAGAAAGCCATGATAAACTGCTTGTTCCGATCCTGATTACCACAAAAGCTGACCCAATAAAGAATGAGGTAGCCGATAAACGACGGATCCTCAACCCAATTCTTTGTAACGCTAATAATCTAGGACAATACATAAACAAAGTGGCATCTATCTACAAAGACGAATCCGATTTCAATTACACACAATGGGAAAACTCACGCTATTACCCGACTCCGACTATTGTCGAAGCGGCACAGGCCTTGTATCAAGGCCATAACGTTCATGAGATCACTCGCAATGGAGCAGGCGCAACAAATCTGTCCGTTACAAGCAATGCCATTGATAACATCATCACTAGGACAAGGGAATCAGGCCAGAAAGCCATCTGCTTCGTCACGGGTGTCCCCGGAGCAGGAAAAACGCTCGTAGGCCTCAATATCGCAGTAAAACACTCCAATTCCCGAAACGGCGAACGCGCAACATATCTTTCAGGAAACGGACCGTTAGTGGATGTTCTTATGGAAGCACTTGCACAGGATAAAGTTTCCCAAGAACAAGGAAAGGGAATTAAGCTTAAAATATCTGACGCTAGAAGAGACACTACAGCATTCATCCAGAAAATTCACAATTATCGGGATGATTATGTCGGTAATGACAAGCAGCCTACAGAACATGTAGTTATATTCGATGAAGCCCAGCGAGCTTGGACGCTGACCCAAATTAGGCATTTTATGTCTCAAAAGAAACATATTCCTGATTTTCAATACAGTGAGCCTGAATTCCTTATTCAGACAATGGATAGACATACTGATTGGGCGGTGATCATATGCTTAGTTGGCGGCGGACAAGAAATACACGATGGCGAAGCCGGTCTTCCAGAATGGTTCGCGGCATTGCAGCGAACCTTCCCGCGCTGGAAGGTCTATGCCTCCGATCGATTGCGCGATGATGAGTATCTTCGAGGGAAAGCTTGGGATGAGGTAATTGGCAATCTCGATTGCACAATTGTGTCTGACCTCCATCTTTCAACAGATCTCCGATCTTTTAGGGCACCAAGTCTTGCCGTTTTCATGAAAGCAATCCTTGACGTTGATCCGCAATCAGCCATATCCGAATTTAACCGAATCAAAAACAGATATCCCATAGTTCTGACACGCGATCTTAACTCGGCAAAAAGATGGGTCAAAGACCAATCCATAGGCAATGAGCGGTTTGGCATTCTCGCCAGTAGTGGAGGTTTACGTCTTAAACCAGAGGGAATTTTTGTCAAAAGCGATAAGTCGGTAGTGAACTGGTTCCTCAAGCCCAAAACGGATATCCGCTCGAGCTATGCGATGGAGGACTGTGCTACAGAATTCGACGTGCAGGGGCTGGAGGTCGATTATGCCATCGTCGCATGGGATGCTGATTTTCGATTCGATGGCACGCAGTGGAATTATCTTCAATTCAAAGGATCCACATGGAATAATATCAATTCGGAGACAGATCGTCGATATCTCAAAAATGCGTATCGGGTGTTGTTAACACGGGCACGACAGGGAATGGTTATTTTCATTCCTAAAGGTAATAAAAATGATATTACACGGAATCCCGAATTTTATGATCTCACTTATAAATATCTTCGATCAATCGGTATTCCTGAAATATAAACCGAATTATCCCTATTAAGCTTTTGTTGGCCTGTTGTGCATGAAACCGTCTCAGTTTATGCATAACAGGCCAACAAAACAACTTCATTAACACAAGACGTGGAATACACAATATGTTCCCTTACATTGTACGGACAAAAAGTATAAAACAATACAACTTATCGGATTTATGTCAATCCTTTGGTTAAGCGGAGTCAAACCGTACGCGCGTCTCCTCAATCGTTGTTACATCAAATATACTGGTATTTTGACAACTCGAGCTATACAAATTACAAGGTTGCTGGTTGCTTGAATGGACATTCATCCGTCAGGCACATAACTTCATCGGATTCCAAGCAGCCCACCAATGAATCCTCCGATAAAGCCGATTACCCAGAACACGAGCTTGATGGCCTTGACCGCCAGGAACGCGATGATGAATCCCGCAATGAACCATCCCATGATGGTCTCCTTCCTTTCCTGTGTGACCGGACCTTCCGGCCACACACCTTCAATAACCGGACAACACACTGATAGGACCGATTGCCACACCGGCGCTGAAGCCGGTGGCCATGGTCGGCTGTGAGCCAGCATGTTCATCACCTCGTCGCAACGACGCGACACGCCGACAAAGACAAGGTAAAACCTTCCATCTGCGGGATTGTCCGGTTGCTCAGAGTGTCACGCGGAAAGCCCGGGTGACGGAAAGACAATCGTTCGGGGAAGGACCCCGGACGAAAAAGAAGAAAGGAAAACCATCATGACCATGAACGTCATTCTGATCGCGCCGGATACCGAAAGCCTGCCGGAGGGCGCCAAGGCGGCCGGACTCGAGTACGCGGTTCGCCGCGCGAGTGACCGCGCGTTCCTCTCGGATCCGGATCTCGACGGCACCGACTCCGCATGGGAGGACGACGCGATGAACGGCACGTGGGTGAGCAGCGTGGACGAGGCTTGGGACCTCGCCGACCGCTTCGATCTGACCGATCCGGACGAGGAGCAGGACCTGCTCGACGGCTATCAGGTCGTCAGCCGTCCCTGGTTCTACGAGGACGACCTCATCGACAGCACGGAGCCCGTCGCGCTCGACAAGCTCGACTTCAGCAAGCTCGGCATCACCCTCGACGACTTCGAAAAATAGGACCAGCCCACGGCAGCGCAGGACAACGAAACCGGAAAGGAGAACACCTTGGGAGAGAACGACAAGCATGACCGCGAGCGGGTCATCAACCACGAATGCCACGCGCAGGGCCTCATCTGGGTGAGTGACACCTCCCGTCCGGGGAGCCTGAAGCGGCTGCAGCACGAGTTCGACCTGATCGGCGGCATCATGCCCAAGTTCGAGGTCACGGGCTTCGAGAATTTCGACCATTACCGGCTGAACCGGTACGGGTCTCCCGAAGCGTTCGTCCTCTACCAGCACATGTGGAAGGAGGACGGTGAAGGCAGAGATACGGGTTCGGAGACCCGCGTGCAGCGGGGTTCCATGAACGATGTCGCGTTCGACCAGACCGTGCTGCGTACCAAAGTACCGGTGAACTGGCATTGCACCTCGGACCTGTGCCTGCGCTACCAGCAGGACGGCGACCGAATCACGCCGGACTGGGAGTCGGCCCACCAGTACTTCTCGGTGATGCATCTGGCCGAACTCGAACGTGAGCATATGCTCACCGATGACGACGAGCTCCGCGAGGAGAGCGTCGTCGCGTTGATCGAGCGCCGTTCCGGCCTGGTGCTTCCCCTGCCCGCGCACGCCGTGATCTCCTGGATGTACTACAGCGACGGGGCAGGCGTGGAGTTCGCCGTGTATGACGGCAAGTCCCTGCGCTGGCAGATGGACACGTATCCCGAATACTTCGACCCGGACACGTTCCTCAACGAGGACGACGTGGAACTGGACATCGCCAACTGCCTCGACCTGATCGAACGCATCCAGGCGGGATTCCTCAACCCGCGCACTCTCACCAAGGAAAACCTGCCCGCATGCCCCGTCCACGAACGGGCCCTCAAAGAAAGGAAACGATAGCGATGCCCATGACGAAACCGATGCCGGCAGCCATGCCGATGACCGCCACAACCGTGGCCACCGTAACGGCAACTCCGGAAGAGGTCGACGATTCGTTCGACGACATCATCCGCGGTGGGTTCTTCGAGGACGACGACCGTGGAGGCGGCGGCGAAAGCTGCTGCTTCCCGATCGGAGAATGCGACTAGACACCCAAGTACTGGCTGGCCATCGCGGACCGCAGCAAGCCCGGCGGCCTATACAAGCTGTACTTCTGCCCTCGTCATTTCGCGCTGCGGCTGCATCTGATCCTCGACGCCACGAGCCGCAACGTGTACTTCGATGAACAGTCCACGCCGTCCCAGGTCCGCGAGGTCTTCCACTCCTACTTCCTCGCTTGGGGCCGGATCGGACTGTAGGGCGGGAAATCACGAGACTCCCGTCCTGCATCTCTCCACCGGCTCTGCATGAGTTGTCCGGTTGGAAGGGGTAACAGCAAGAAATCCTCTTTACTGAAAGGACAATCATCATGAGTTTCCTGTCGAGCCTGTTCAACACGTACGACGTGATCAAGGAAGGCTGGTGCTTCCTCACCGACGAAGTGGTGCTCGAGGACGTGTCCATCGACGAGGCCGAGGACTTCATCGACCGCCATTCCGGCTTCTTCTTCGGCGACGGCACATACAAGATCGTCCGCCACGGCGAGTGGTGATATGACATGACCGACATCTTCTCTGGCCGACCGCCATTACAAACCGAATATAACTTGTGCCATCGCATGCGGTGCGGTTAACCGCATCTCAGATTCTTACTGTGTTTGTGAACAAGTTGTTCGTAAGCAACTTGCTTACAAGCACAGTAAGTTAATGCTCATGCACGGGAGGTGCCAACCGACGCACTCCGCCTTGCGTCAGACACATCTCCCCGTTCGAGCGCCCGGTAGATGGTGGCGCGGCCGACGCCCATCATGGCGGCGATCTGGTTGACGGTCACCGTCCTGGACTCGTAGAGGCGTCGGATCTCCCTGACCTGCCTGCCGTCGAGCTTGGTGGGCCGGCCGCCCTTTCGTCCGCGGGCGCGTGCGGCCTCGAGGCCGGCGTTGGTGCGTTCACGGATGAGGTCGCGTTCGAACTGGGCGAGGGCGGCGAAGATGTTGAACACGAGAATCCCGCCGGGCGTGGTGGTGTCGATGGCCTCGTTGAGGCTGACGAACCCGACGCCCATCTGCTGGAACCGGTTCATGAGCTCCACGAGGTTCTGCACGCTGCGTCCCAACCGGTCGAGCCTCCAGACGACGACCACATCGCCTTCCCTCAAGAGTTCCATCATCCGGTCGAGTTCGGGCCGGTGGGCCTTGGCGCCCGAGGCGACGTCGACGAACAGCCGGTCGCACCCGGCCTTGTCCAATGCGTCGCGTTGGAGGTCGGCCGTCTGGCCGTTCGTGCTCACCCTGGCGTACCCGAATCGCTTTCCCATACCCGCAAACGTATCACAACCCGTGAAATGCACCGAATATTAATACGTTGTTTACGGGACGGTTTTTGATACACATTCGCCCGGCGTGTCGGAGACGCGCCTCGATTCGCACGTCAGGTGTCCGCAAACGGTCGTTTTCGGACACCAAGCGTCACATGCCCGCCGACCGCGGAGTCTTCCATGCTGCCCCATTCCATCAAATCGTGATTTGTCAAATCACGATTTGATGAATACCCTTCACCCGTCGCGCATCCGTATATGAAACCACTGCGGCCATCCACACCGAAGACGACTCACCCCTCCGACGGCAAAGCCCGGACAGGCACCTCCCATCTCACACGACATGACGAATCCCGTCTGACTATTCCTCCCGGATGGCACATACCTCGTACCGGAATGTGAAGAAATCATGAAGGCGGTTTGCGATTCCAAGCCGTCACGCCGTGTTGTCCGGTTGTCTTCAGTGTCACGGCGAGAGGGCCGGGACGACGCGGCGGGAACGCCCGGCGCGTGCAGGATCTTTCCGGAAGCGAGGAACACATGGGACGCAACAACCACAAGCCGCATTACGACAAGCCTTGGCTGAGCCTTGACGAGCAGATCAGCCGCGTGGAGGAACGCGGCATGACCGACGCGCACGAGTACGCGATGGAGTTCGCCCGCATCGGCTACTACCGTCTGAGCGGCTACTGGTATCCGCTGCGCAGGATCGACCCGGCCACCGGCAAGCGGCTCGACGAGTTCGTCGATGGCGCGCGTTTCGAGCATGTCATGCGCCTGTACCGGTATGACGAGCAGCTGCGCGCCGCCCTGTACTCCGCGCTGAGCAAGATCGAGGTCGCCCTGCGCGTCAAGACCGGATACGTGCTGGGCCGCCGCGATGCATTCGCCTATCTCAAGCCCGCGATGCTCAAGGACAACATCGACGTGGTCGCCTACGCCAACTTCGCCAGCTCGTTCGCCCGTGAGGCCGAACGCAACGACGAGGACTACGCCGAGCACTTCAGGAACGACTACGACGGGCAGATGCCCCTGTGGGCCGCAACCGAGGCCATGACCCTGGGCAACCTCATCAGCCTGATGCTGTGCATGAAGCCCGAGGACCGCGACGAGATCGCCGCCGACTTCGGCGTCTCCCGCGGCGCCCTGCGCTCCTGGTTCCCGACCCTGACCGAGCTGCGCAACAGCGTCGCCCACCAGGAGCGCCTGTTCGACCGCGAGTTCGACAACATCCCGAACTGGGAGCAGCGCCCCGAACTCGCACACGCCAAGCAGGCCAACGAGGCATACCTGCGGTGTCTCGAGAACCTGTCCCGCATGAGCTACGAGACGTACCGCGAATTCCAGCAGTCCCGACGCTACACCCGGATCTACGGGCAGATCGCCGTCATCGCGTACATGCTGCGCAACCTCGGTGACGACGACGAGGCCCTGAACCTCAAGCACTGCCTCGAGGCGTTCCCCACGGACGTGCCCGGCATGAGCCCGAACAAGACCATGGGCATCCCCGACCACTGGAAGGACCAGATCCTGTGGAACTTCGACCTGTCCACCATCGAGGAGAGCAAGTGAGAAGCCGAACCAAGACGGATACCGGCGGCGGCCGCGCGGCCGGCAGTATCGCCGCCAAGCACGTCGACCTGAACCGCGCGAGCATCGTCTTCGAACGGTATGCGCGTGTGGCCTTCGAGCTCGACGGGAGGACGCATACGGGCGTCGTATGCGGGGTCAACCATCACGACTTCTTCGGCAACGAATGGTCGTACGACATCATCGACGAGGACGAGCCGATGATGTTCAAGAACATGACCGTCGAACGCGACCGCATCCTTCCCCTCGACGGGCGGGACGGCCCCGATCGTCAGGCCGCACAGCAGGTCATCGACCGCTACCGCCGGAGCTGACCGCAAAAGCTTCGGAACACGGCCCGCCTCAGCTTCCACTGACGAATCCGGAACCGAGCCAGCCACCGGCCGGAACCACCCCGATTGACGCCTCTTTACCCGCGATATTCCGGGCGTCACGGCGTTTCAGGGACGGCAATCCCCTAAAACATTCCACATAACCAGTTTTCACCCATTGAGAGAGGGAGGAACACCGATGTACACCTGTCCGAAATGCGGCACGGAAAGCCCCGACGAGGCGCGCTTCTGCCGCGGCTGCGGCACCCCGATAACCAACGCAGCCGCATCGCCCGCACACGCCGCGCCACAGCAGCCGCAACCATCCATCCGACCGTCCACCCCGGCACCCACGACCGTCGCGGCGCAGCCCATGCCTGTGCCAACGGTCCTGCCGCAGCCGTCCATCCCGGTGCCTCCATCCGTCTCCGGGCCGATTCCCGCTCCCGCGCAGCCGTCCGTCCCGGCCCCGGCCGCCCCGTCATCGATCCCGGGCCCGGCACCGTCGCCGGCCACCCCGTCTGCCGGCGTCCCACAGCCTTCCGAGGTCAAGCCACTGCTCACTCCCGAGCAGCAGGAGAAGGCGAAGGCCGAGGCGCGCGCGTTCGGCGAATGGTTCAAGACGTTCGTCACCAGACCGTCCGAGACGGGCGGCGGCAAGGCGTGGTATGGGATCGCGGTCATCCTGGCCACCACCGCGATCTCGGCCCTGACGTTCATCGTGATCCTGGGCCATATCTATGACGAGTTCGGCTACTACATGCCCTACGAGATCGCCTACTACGTGGACGACCTGGTCACCCGCGCTGGCACGGCCCTGTTCTTCGGGATCTGGCTGGGCACGACCGCGTTCCTGTACGCCACGCTCGGCTGCCTGCGCCTGACGCGCGCGATCATGGCCTCGCCCGACACGTTCGCGTCCCTGCATGACGGGTACGCGCACCGACTGTCCCCGTGGACGGTCTCGTACACGGCCGCGCTCCTGCTCGCCCTCGTGCACCTGGACCCGCTCGCCCTCGCGGTCTGGTCGCTGGCCTCGTGGGCGCAGTCCATCTGGGTGTACGTGCTCGTCTGGGAGGGCGAGTCCCGCCGCAAGCTCGACGGCCAATGGCTCCGGTTCCTCACCACGTTCCTCATGGCCATCCTCCAGACCATCATCAGCATCATCCTAACCGCCATCGTCGCCGGCGCGCTCGGCCTGACCTTCATGGGGGCGATCTCCAATGTCCTGTCCTGAATGCGGCACCCGGAACCAGCCCGACAGCAAATACTGCATCGGCTGCGGCAAACCCCTCACCCCCACCGACGACACCCACACCCTCAGGGAGACGTCCGTACCGGAACCATCCGCACAGGCTCCCGCCGCCTCCCCGACCAGCATGGCCGCTCCAGGCACGCCCTCGCCGGCGGCCGGCGCCGTCGCGCCCGTACCCATGCCGCCGATCCCAGCAAACCCGACGCCGCAAGCGGGAGGCACCGACGCTACCACCATGGCCGTGAAACCGGATCGTCGCCGCGCGATCCTCATCACCATCCTGGCGGCATTGATCGCCATCTGCGTGGTAGCCGGCGGCCTGGTCGCCTGGAACGTATTCGGCCCGAAGACCGTACCCCAGATCAGCGTGGACACCGCCTCGGATGCGGTATCCCAGCTCGAGGGCCACGGGTTCAAGGTCGTGCGCAAGAAGCAGTACGCCGGGGCCAAGAAGGGCTCCTACCTCGGACTCGACGGCGTCAAGCCGGGCGACAGGCTCAGCGCGGGCAGCACCGTTACGGTAGTCGAATCCGCCGGCCCCGGCGTGCCCGAAGGCACGGTCGGACTCACGCCCGACAAAGCCGAAGACAACCTCAAAGGCATGGGCGTGACCCTCACCGAACACGAGGTCGTCTCCGACAAACCCGGCCAAGTCGTCATCACCACGCCCGCCGACGGAGACCCGGTCACCGACACCCAGGACGGCATCCATCTGGGAGTCGGCGTCGAAGGCGAGGGCATCCCCGTCGAAATCGCCGGACAGGACATGAACGACGCGCAAAGCGCACTCGAGGACAAGGGCTACACGGTCACCATGGAACCCCGCTTCTCCAGCCGCCAATACCTCGGCAAAATCGTCGGAGCCAACCCGTCCATCGGCCTGAAGACCGACACCAAGGACGTCACCCTCTACTACGGCGTCGACGCATCCAAGCGATACGACGTGCTCACACACAAGGTGGATGATTATGGCCGTGAGGTCACCATCGCCAACCTTACGAACCGTCTTGAAGGTGAATATTGCACGGATGGCGGAGACTGCTTCAATCTCATTCCGTACCTTTCGTCTTCCGCACAGGTGTCGGGCACCATCGATATGACGAACGGCGACTGGCAACACGACGTGAAGACCTGTCCATACATGCAGAACGGGTACTGGGGATGCGTCCCATCCAACCAAACCGACGACAAATTCCAGAAGACGTATATGAAGGGATGGCTCATATCCGGCGATACCGGCGCCTTCGAACTGCACGAGGGAGACGGGTTCTCCTACTGCGGCGACAAGCTATTCGGCGGAGGAGCGACTTCCTACCACTGCGAAAACGGCACCGCAGTAGACGGGTATGGAGAAAACACCGGACTCACTTACAAACCGGAAGAATTCCTCCTGTACATGCCCGTCAACGCCGACCTCAAGACTTTGAAATCCAACGGATATTTCGATGGGAAATCCACGTATGAGCCAGACAAGGACAGACCCTACATCATCCGTCGCGATAACACAAAATACACCGACTTCTCGAAGTCGTTCATACCGAACTACGATGGCAAGATGGCCGCTTTCAAGGACGCGCCAAACAAGAACAACGTCTACTACCTTATCGAAAACCCCATTGACTGGAATTTGTTCGACGAGAAGGTAATCAGCGAGGCAAAGACGACGGAATCGAAGATGGAATCATCCGATTCACAATCCGTAGCTAAAGCCGAAGCTACAACTGATTTCGCCACGTTTGCAGGAAAGTACATCCTGTCCGGCGGAGCCGGCGGCCGAAGCACAATGCTCACCCTGGCGAAGGATGGTACGTTCACCGGCAAATACAGCGCCTCCGCCATGGGTGAAACCGGCGACGATTATCCCAACGGAACCGTCGACACCGCAACGTTCACTGGACGGTTCAAGACGATCACGAAGAACAAGAATGGCACCTACACACTGGAATGTGATGCCTCTTCACTGAAACTGAAAGGTGCACCGGGCCAGAGCGAAATCCAGAATGGATTACGTCACCGCAATGTGGGGCTCGACGCCACAGGCATGACTCCTTGCGGCGAGTACACGGGATTCCCTGACGCCTCTGATCGTTCCGCTATGCCCGAGGAAACCGTGGAATTGCTGGACAATGTCATCAATGGCGGTACCGACCCCATGCTGCTCAACAACCAGTTGGAAAGCGGTCTTCCATTCGTGACATGGAACAACTGACGGACCCGTCAAGTCACCCGCGCCAGGATCCGCGTAGCCGTTCCAATCGTTCGTCGATCTCGGCGAGCGAACGTTCGAGTTCGTCCTCGAGACGTTCCAATTCCGCGAGGTCGGCGGATGTGA
Source organism: Bifidobacterium sp. SO4 (assembly GCF_018555355.1). Taxonomy (NCBI): domain Bacteria; kingdom Bacillati; phylum Actinomycetota; class Actinomycetes; order Bifidobacteriales; family Bifidobacteriaceae; genus Bifidobacterium; species Bifidobacterium sp. SO4. The sequence goes on along the minus strand of NZ_JAFEJP010000013.1, from coordinate 3,778 downwards.
GCACCCATCCGCCGACCGTCTTCCGATGCGCATGACTTCCTGAAACCACAGTCATAACACCGTATCCTACCCGCCCTCTGGTAGCAGTTTCATCGGGACTCCCTGAGTTCCTTCACGCGGGCATCCCACTTGCGTTTGCATTCGATCTGGAGCGCGCGGTCATTGGACTTGACCGACATGCGTTCCCGGCGCATCGCCATGCGTTCCTCGTGGAATTTCCGGTATCGTTCGAGGTCGCCCTCTTGCCTTGCTTCGCGTTCCTTCGCCAGGAGCGACCCTCCGAGGATGGAGCCGACCTCATAGAACAGGTCGTAGAGGACGCTGTCTTCGAGGTTTTCGAGGTTGAGGTTGCTCATCGGTGCTTCTTTCTCCGCGTTGGTGTTAATTGTCACACATTACAAGGAAAAGCCCATGCCCAACCTCGACCCCACTCCTTGCCGGCGATCACGTACTTCGTGATTACCGATAGGAGCCAACGATTCCGCCATGCCGGCACCCAAGAACGCACCATCGAAGCAGCCGGGCCGGTACCGGAAATCACCGCGGAACCCTCATGCGGATCATCGGGCTGGAATCCCGGTTCCACTGTCACGGTTCGAAACACACCGTCGGAACACCCGGCAGTCTCGCATGCCAAACATGGAGTTGTCCGGTTATGACAGGTAGGACGTTCCGAGAGAGAATCGGGACAGGAGATCCGTCAAAAAAACGGAAAGGAGCCGACCATGGGGTTGAGGATGGCCTACTGGGGTATCTGGAGCAATGATCCCGCGTTCGAGTTGACGTACCGGGTCGAGTGGGACGAGGAGCTGCTCGCGTTCACCGCGTCCTGCCTGGAATACCCGGAAATAGAAGGCGTAAGCTCGCCGGACGGTGAGGCCGCGCTCCAATACCTCGCCCGTCAGGTCAGCCGGACCATTCAGAACGACATCGCCGAGGGACGCTCCCCACGCGAACCCGTATCGGCCCGCGGCGCGATGCGCGTGTTCGAGGACGGTGAAAAGGCCCTCTCCCGGCTCCTGGAACGTGTGAGCCTGCTCGCCTACCGCGCCAAGCGGGACGGCGACGACGCACGATACCGGGCTTACACGGACGAATGGCATGCCCTGTGCGAGGAGCGCGAGGCCATCGAATCCTACGAGTTCGACCGCATGAACCGGGCGGCCCGTGTCTGGCGGGAGCGTCTGCTCATGTTGGAGCCCCTGGCCTGGCCCGACCCCGACCAACGCCGTGAGATCCACGAGACCATGGAACAGGATCCAAGGAAAAGCGACGGCGATCTGGTCACGGATCCGATGGATCGGTACGCCTGCCGTCAGGGCACGTATCCCGTGGACGACCAGGAGGACTGGCAGCTCGCCGACACGCAGCACGACCGCATGAACGACCTGAGTGCCGAGTTCATCGCCCTGGAATACCGGTGCGATCCCAGTATGGATGATTATGATTGGACGCCGGACGATTCGCCCGCGCTTCAGGCCCACGACCGCCGGCTCAGCTACGCGCTTCAGGCCGAATACGACGGCAATTCCCGTTTGAAGACCCCGCGCTCTACCGTTATCGGGCTTATCCACAAGTGGACCCGCGACTGCTTCACGTACCGTACCGTCTTGAATGTGATCGACCCGTCCGGGGACAGCACGGACACCTGGGAGCACCTGTACGACTTCACCGAACAGGACCGCCAACGCATCCTCGCCAGCGAGATCAGCATGCCCCTGCTGCGCCACCTCCTCGTCGCGCACACCACCAAACGCATGCTCGACACCGTCCTCGAACACCACTGGACCTGGGCCGCTCCCCTCTACGGCCTGCCCGACGGGTGGAAGCTCGCATTCGGCCCCGAACTCATCCGCGACATGCAGCAGATCATCGACCCGGGACTCGACGACTTCCGCATCACCGGCATCGACACGAAATTCGGCCTGCCCCGCATCCACTGGCAGTCCGACAGCGGCCATTCCGCCGCCGGCGCGACGGCCGCAGGGAACGGGCAGGCGGGTCCCGTGACGCTCATGACGAATCTGCTGTTCCTCTACCGGCTCGCGGCGATCCACGCCTGCTCCCGTTGCGGACAGTTCGGCGGCATGTCCCATGCCATCGACGGGCTGCCGGTCTGCGACGAATGCGCCGCCGACACAGAGACCAACGCCGAGACGATCCCTAAACCCGCCCACGACAGGACGGACAAACCAACCCGTCTGGCCGACACCATCGTCTACGACACCGACACCAACCAAGGCGCCCGCCCCGCAGACCAACTCACGGCCGACAAACGCCTGAAGGACCTCAACATCCTCCACCTGCTCGACTCGGTCGACCAAGCGAGAGCCTGACGCCACCAGCATTCACAGGGGAGGAATGAAAGGTCCTTCCACTGATGCGGGAGTTCCCTGTCATGTCGTTGCGGCCGCGACTTTCGAAGTTTTCAGTTGGCGGCGACGATCTGGGCGCTCAATCCGTCGGGCAGGGACACTGCCGTACAAGTGACCTGCAGCTCCTGCTTCTGTCCGGCGGCGTTCTTCACGTCCGCCATGACAACGTACGTGTACGTGCCATCGGCTTCCAGGGTGACCTCCTGGACCACGCCGGTGATGCCATGCGCCTTGAATCCGTAGGGGAAGGCGCGTTCACCGGCCTGATTGCAGGCCACACGCACGGCGGCGGTCATGCTCGCGCCCGCCGAGGAGCCGGTACCCGTATCGGAAGACGACTCCGAGCCGGACGAACCGGAATCGCTGGAATCGTCGGATTTCGACGCGGCCAAGTCGGCCTCCACGATAAGCGTGACCATATAATCTGTCTGCGAGGCCTCCTTAACCACGTACTTGGTGCTGGTGTCGGCGAGTACGTCGGACGTGTGGTCGGCGTCACGGTTCGCGACATAACGGGTGTCGACGGTCAAACCCTTGTTTTGCAGATCGGTGATGACGTCGCGGGCGTCACGGCCCACGAGTGCGCCCGTGTCCACCGTCTCCGGCTTCGCCTCAGCATCTTTAGACGAATCAGCTTCCGGCGTCTCTGATGCCTTGGGCGTCGTCTGGACAGTCTGCTGTGTTTCCGACCCCGCATCATCGTGCGAATCCAACAGCGCGGAAATACCCAGGTACAGGAAGCACGCGGCGATTACGGCAATCATGGCAATCAGAAAAACACGATCACTTTTAGTCGTTTTGGCTTTCGAAGTCTGACCGCCGTGGCGGCCACCGTGACGCGCACCGCCATCGGACGGTTTCGAAGGGCCTCCCGCATCCACGATCTCGGTCACCGGGATGATTTCCGGACCATCCTCCGGCAAACTCGCCCCGGTTTTTCCGTCATCAGATGCAGCGAAGGGTTTCACATCGCTCATCCGCTCGGATGAGCGCACACCAGAGGACTTACGCTCGTTCGACTTGGCGAATTCCTCCAGACGTTGCGCAGCCTTCGCGACCGCGTCCGCCGCACCGGCGGCAGCATCCGACGCGCCGGCAGCAGCGTTACGCACGGCGTCGGAGTTGGCGATGTTCTTCAGCGTCTTTGACTCGGAGGCGCGACGCTTCAAATCGTCAAGCCCCTTGTTGATACCATCCAAGTCGAGCATAAAATCTTACTCCTCGTTTTCGTATGGCATTCCATATTAACCTGCCAAAGATCGTTGGTAGAGCAACGCGACGTGCCTCACGTTTTTTGAGCGCGAAATGGGTAGTGGTGCCTCACCTGGAGTGAGCGCGAAACCGGGTTGGTCTGTTTGGCTTGTCGTATGGAAGACAGGATCAGCATGGCGACGAAGCGGCAG
>NZ_JAFEJP010000012.1:0-92707 GCF_018555355.1 Bifidobacterium sp. SO4 | reverse complement strand
GCGCAAGACGCTCGGGTTCCGGAAACCCTCCGAGGCCATCCTCGACCTGATTAACGCCGCATGATACGATCACACCACCAAATCAAACAGCAACACAGGTGTTGCAACCACCACTAGAATCCGCCCGACAGCTCCCCTCAGAGAGGGGAGCCAAATGCATAACGTGCTGATCGCAATCAGGCCAGCGGCTTGGCGGCCTTGACGGTCACGGACAGCTGACGGCCGTTGGGGGCGGTGTAGGAGACCACGTCGCCGACCTTGGCGCCCTGGATGGCCTGGCCGATCGGGGAATCCGGGGTCATGATGTCGTAGTCGGTGCCGGAGACGATGTCGCGGGTGCCGAGCACGTAGGTCATCTCGTTGCCGTTGAGGTCGATGGTCACCACGGAGCCGTTGCCCACGGTGCCTTCCGGCGCGTTCTCGATGATCTTGGAATCGCGCAGCTTGACGGTGAGCTCGGCGATGCGGCCCTCGTTCTTGCTCTGGGCCTCACGGGCGGCCTGGTAACCGCCGTTCTCGGACAGATCGCCCTCGGCGCGGGCCACGGCGATCTTGTGCGCGATCTCCTCGCGCAGCTCGCCCTCGCGGTGGGCCAGCTCTTCCTTCATCTTGTTGTACGCTTCCTGCGTGAGCAGGTAGACCTTATCCTCAGCCATGTTGTCCTCCTCTGATAAGTATTCGGCGAGTATTCAACGTTTCACATTGACGTGCACATATAACAAAACGCCGGCTTCTACCCCGGCGTTCGTCACTGCTGGTCCGCTTGACGCGGAAGGTCAGCGAGTGGAGATGATGTCGATGACGAACACCAGCGTGTCGCCGCCGCCGATGCCGGCCTGCGGAACGCCACGGGAGCCGTAGCCGTACTCCGGCGGAATGGACACCACGAGGCGGGAACCCACGTTGTGGCCCGGCACGGTCTGGTCCCAGCCCTTGATGACCTGGCCCACACCGATGCAGAAGCTGGCCGGCTGGTGGCGCTCGAAGCTGGAATCGAAGGCGGTGTCCTTGCCCCACACCACGCCGTGGTAGTTCACGGTCACGGTGTCGCCGCGGCGGACGATCGGGCCGTCGCCCTCGGTCAGTTCCACGGCCTTGAGGCCCTTCGGGGCTTCCTCGGTCGGGAATTCGATGACGGGCGTGGTACCGAATTCGGCGTTTACCTTGGGCATCTGATCTGCCATTGGTCCTCCTTTACGACACAATGCGCCCTACAATAGCACTTCCGCGCGATTGGCGTCGAGCCTTTCGCGCCTGGCGACACACCGGGCGAGCGATGCTCAGCACTCCACGACGTTGACGGCCAGGCCGCCCTTGGAGGTCTCCTTGTACTTGGCCATCATGTCCTCGCCGGTCTGCTTCATGGTGGCGATGGCCTGGTCGAGGGTTACGATGTGCGAGCCGTCGCCGAGCATGGCCATGCGCACGGCGTTGATGGCGGTGTTGGCGGCCATGGCGTTGCGTTCGATGCACGGGATCTGTACCAGTCCGCCCACAGGGTCGCAGGTCAAACCCAGATTGTGCTCGATGCCGATCTCCGCCGCGTTCTCCACCTGTTCCGGCGTGCCGCCCATCACCGCGGCGAGTCCGGCGGCCGCCATCGAGCAGGCCGAGCCGACCTCTCCCTGGCAGCCGACCTCCGCTCCGGAGATCGAGGCGTTGCGCTTGAACAGGTATCCGATGGCGCCGGCCGTCAGCAGGAAGGTGACGACGCCCTGTTCATTGGCGTCGTCCACGAAGTGCCAGTAGTAATGCAGCACCGCGGGGATGATGCCGGCCGAGCCGTTGGTGGGGGCGGTGACGATGCGACCGCCGCCGGCGTTCTCCTCGGAGACGGCGAGCGCGAACAGGTCCACCCATGCGGCGTCCGAGGATTCCAGTACGGCGTCCTTGCGTCGGCTGTCGCGGCGCAGCACGTCCGAGTTCGAGGCGAGGCGCTGATACATGCGCGGGGCGCGGCGGGGCACCTCGAGGCCGCCCGGCAGCGTCTTCTCGCCGGAGGTGCAGCCGTGATTGACGCATTCGCGCATCACGCGCCATACGTTGTCGATGGTGGAACGCACTTGGATGGCCGACCGGGTGGCGGTCTCGTTGGCCCAGACCAGTTCGGCGATGCTCATGTGGTGTTCGCGGCACAGTGCCACGAGTTCGGCGCAGGAGGAGAACGGGTAGGGCGTCTCCGGACCGAAGTCGGTGGAGGCCGATTCGTCCTCGTCGGCGAAGGAGGTGCCCGCCGGCGGACGGTCGTGGATGCCGATCATGAGGTCGTCAGGGCTGCCCTGGCGGATGAAGCCGCCGCCGATGGAGTACCAGACCTGTTCGTCCACGAGGCTGCCGGCGGCGTCGAAGGCCTGGAACCGCATGCCGTTGGGGTGCGCAGCCATGCGCTTCCACATCTCGAAGACCATGTCCTTCTCGTAGTCGAAGCCGATGCGCGTGGTGCCGGCCAGGTTGATGGTGTTGTCCAGCGCGGCGGTCTCGCGGATGTGGAGCATGTGCTGCGTGTCCACGGTGGCGGGCACGTTGCCTTCGAGCCCGGCCATGACGGCACGGTCGGTGCCGTGGCCGAGTCCGGTCAGGGCCAGCGAGCCGTAGAGCGTGACCTTGACGCGGGCGGTGCGTGCGGTCAACCCGTCGCGTTCCAGCGCAGCGACGAAGGCGTGCGCGGCGACCATCGGCCCCACGGTGTGCGAGGAGGACGGCCCCACGCCGATGGTGAACATGTCAAGCACACTGAACATGGCGTACCTACTTCGTGGACGGAATCTGGCCGAAGATCATGAACAGCACGATGCCGCCGAACACGGCCAGCACGATCTGGACGATGAGCAGCGCGACGACGGCGGTCTTGCGGGTGGCGAGCTTGGCACCGTACGCCTGGGCCAGCAGGAAGGCGATGAAGCCGAAGACGGCGTAGTTGGCGGTCAGGGCCAGGATGTCCTGGTTGGCGAGCACCACGCCGTTGACGGCCTGGTCGAGCGAGTTCATGGTGGTTCCCATCACGAACATGCCCCAGATGGCGTATCCGATGAGTCCCACCACGGCGTACGCCCACGGTTTGAACGTTTCCTTCATACGGTTGGTGAAGGATTCGGCGCACCACAGCAACGCGAAGCCGACCACATAGGAGAACACGACGGCGATGAGCACGGTCACGGCCATCCACGGCACCAGGGCCACCACGGGGCTGCCGGTCTTCGGGTCGGCGATCATGGACAGGTAGAATCCGGAGCAGGCGATGGCGCCGACCGTCAGCGCGGTGCCGGCGATGACCGCCTGCGCGAGCATGGTGGGCAGTGCGCCCTGTTCGACTCGTTCGACTTCGGTCCAGCGTGAAGCCATGGGATTTGCCTCGTTTCGGGTTCGGATGCGATTACGACGAAGAACAGGGTAACGGGGTTATGTTTCGAGAATTTGCCCACATTTTGCCCATATTCTTCTGGATAAGATAGCGATCCGCGGACAACGGGAAGCCTTCCGATCCTACTCGCATAAGGCTTCCAACCATTCCTACGCTCTGTGAAAGTGCCTCCAGCGGGACTCGAACCCGCAAGCCGAAGCGATCGATTTTAAGTCGACTGCGTATACCAATTTCGCCATGGAGGCGTTGGCCCGTGGGCCAACCGTTTCATTGTACGCTATCGCGCGAGCAGGCGGCGTCCGTAGTCGAGGACGATGCCGTCGAGCAGGCCGTGTTCGCTGGCCACGTACGAGTCGATGGCCTCGCCGTGGTCGGCCGCGGCGGCCTCGCTCACCTTGGCGAGCACGCGGTTCCACACCACGGCGCCGCCGCCCACCACGTCCACGCGGCCGGGGTGGATGGTCTTGTATTCGCGGCGTTCGGCGCGGGACATGTTGAGGAATTTGTCGTCCACCGCGTAGGCGTCCTCAAGGCTCAGGCGATGGCCGTCCACCACGGTGTGGTCGTATTCGGTCAGGCCGAGGGCGAGGGCGGTCATGGTGGTCACCGTGCCGGACACGCCGATGATGGTGCGCGCCTTGCCGGCATCCACCGTACGGAACGCCTCGTCGATATGCTCGTCCACGTCCTTGATGGCGGCGTCGATCTCCGCCTGGGTGGGCGGATCGGTCTTGAGATGTCGTTCAGTCATGCGCACGGAACCGATATTCATCGAGAAGGCGCTTTGGACCTGCGTGGCGGGCGCGTGCACGCCGTCGCCGCCGATGACGAGCTCGGTGGAGCCGCCGCCCAGGTCGACCACCAGGTACGGGGCCTTGAGCTCGCCGCGGTTGACCACGGAGGTGGCGCCGAGGAAGCTCAGGTCGGCCTCCTCCGTGCCGGGGATCACCTCGGGGCGCACGCCGAGGATGGATTCGATACCGTCCTCGAACTCCTCGCGGTTCTCGGCGTCGCGCGTGGCGGAGGTGGCCACGAAGCGCAGGCCGTCCACCGGGTGTTCGGCGAGCACGCCGGCGAACTCACGGGCGGCCACGTAGGCGCGTTCCAGCGCCTCGTCGGCGAAACGGTGGGTCTTGTCCACGTCCTGGCCGAGTCGGATCACGCGCAGGATGCGCGGCACCACCTCATGCATGCCGTCGGCGTCCACACGGGCGATCTTCAACCTGATCGAGTTGGTGCCGCAGTCGATGCCGGCCACGGTCACGGATTCCTTGCTCATTGCCTTCTCCTTCGGGTCCAGTCGATGGACGGTTTCAGTCTTCCAGCGTGCAGCGGCACACGGACGGGTCGAACTCGTCCTTGACACGTTCGAGCACCATGTCGCCGATCGGGTTCGCACCGGGGCCCATGACCAACGACTGGGCCAGGAGGGCATGCAGGCACTTGACGCGCACGGGCATGCCGCCGGCGGACGTGCCCTCGATGTGCTCCTCGCTGTCGCCGAGTCGGGTGGCCAGTTCGTGGCGGAACGCCAGATACAGTTCGTGGGCCCGTGCGTAGGCGGCGCGCAGCTCCTCATCGGCGGCGAGCATGTCGTTGTACTGCTGCATCACGCCCGCGGCCTCCACATGGGAGGCGGCCTTGACGGCTTCCGGGCCGGTCAGATAGCAGGTGGTGGGGAACGGGATGCCGCCGGGCAGCACCGGGCGGGTGATCACCGCCAGCGGACGGCCGCACACGCATCGGGCGCCCACGGCCACCATGCCTCGCGGATAACGGCCGAGCTGGCGCTGGACCAGATCGATGTCATGGTCGTTCGCGGGTTCGGCGAGCACGGCGTCAACGAGGGACACGGCCTTGGCGGTGATGTCGGTGGTCACGGTTGGGTTTCCTCCCCTGATGGTCGATGATGGTTGGTGCGATGGAAAGAATGCGGGGGTCACTGTCCGCTCTGGTCGGTGCCGCCCGTGCCGGAATCGGCGGACTGCCCGGACGAATCGGACTTGGACTTATTGGATTTGGAGGACGTATCTGACGAAGACGAGTCCGACGAAGACGAACCGTCGGACGCGCCGGACTTGGTGTCGGACACGGGTTCGTCGGCCTTTTTGAAGGCGTACGACAGCTCGCTGTACCACGGCAGGACGTTCTTGTCCGAGCTGGACGAGGAGTCGGACGATTCGGAACCGGTCTCGGTGCCGGTCACGGCCTCCGGGTGCAGCACGCGGACCGCCTGCTCGCCGGGGAACACGAAGCCGAGGCGTTCGCGGGCCTGGGCGGTGATGTAGGCTTTGTCGTTCCAGCGTTTGATGTCGTTTTCCAGTTCCTGTTTCTTGGCGATCAGCGACGCCTCCTCGCGCTTCAGACCGTTGAGTTCGGCGAGGTTCAGCGCGTAGGTGTGGAATGTGGCGACCAGTTGGATGGTGCCGAGGGCCACGATGAACAGGGAGACGAAGAAGGCGATGGGTCCCGCACCGTTCCGCCTCTTTTTGGCTTTTGCTGTGCCGGATTTGCCGGCTCGGGACTGCTTGCTCATGACATACGAAAATACCCGTCGCATTCGACCGAACGGATGCGACGGGTATCAGGATTCACCGGAACCTCACGCCTTCACGGGCGTTTTCGGTTCCTCGTGCTCACTTGGCCAGGTACTTCTTGCAGGCCTTGAAGGCGCTGTAGCCGGCGTACTGAGCGGTGGAGCCGAGCTCCTCCTCGATCTCGAGCAGGCGGTTGTACTTGGCAACGCGCTCGCCACGGGCCGGGGCACCGGTCTTGATCTGGCGGGTGTTCTTGGCCACGGCCAGGTCGGAGATGGTGGTGTCCGGGGTCTCGCCGGAACGGTGGGAGACCATGGAGGTGTAACCGGCGGTGGTGGCCAGCTCGATGGCGTCGAGGGTCTCGGTCACGGTGCCGATCTGGTTCAGCTTGACCAGCAGGGAGTTGGCGGCGCCGAGCTCGATGGCCTTGGCCAGACGAGCCGGGTTGGTCACCAGGAGGTCGTCGCCCACGAACTGCAGACGGTCGCCCAGCAGCTTGGTGATGGCGGTCCAGTCTTCCCAGCCCTCTTCCTGGAACGGATCCTCGATGGAGACGATCGGGTACTCCTCGATGAGCTGCTCGTAGAAGTCGAGCATGTACTGGGAGTCGCGGTCGTCACCCTCGAAGTGGTACTTGCCGGTCTCCTTGTTGTAGAACTCGGAGGAAGCCACATCCAGGGAGATACCGATCTGCTTGCCGGGCTCGTAGCCGGCGGCGGAGATGGCGTCCATGATGTAGTTCAGGGAGTCCTTGTTGGACTTCATCTTCGGAGCGAAGCCGCCCTCATCGCCGAGGCCGGTGTTCAGGCCTTCCTTCTTGAGGACGTTCTTCAGGGTGTGGTAGACCTCGACACCGGCCTGCAGGGCCTCGGAGTAGGTGTTGAAGCCGTACGGGGAGATCATGTACTCCTGGATGTCGGTGGCGAAGTCGGCGTGGGCGCCACCGTTCATGATGTTCATGTTCGGGACCGGCAGGATGTGGCCGTTGGTGCCGCCGATGTAGCGGTACAGCGGCAGGCCGGCGGACTCGGCGGAGGCGTACAGAGCGGCCAGGGAGACGCCCAGGATGGCGTTGGCGCCCAGCTTGCCCTTGTTCGGGGTGCCGTCGAGCTCGATCATCAGGTCATCAAGAGCGCGCTGGTCGGCGGCATCCATGCCGATGACCTTCGGAGCGATCTCCTCGTTCACGGCCTTGACCGCGTTCAGAACGCCCTTGCCGCCGTAGACGGACTTGTCGCCATCGCGGCGCTCCCAAGCCTCGGCCTCACCGGTGGAAGCACCGGACGGAACCAGGCCACGACCCTGGGCGCCGTCCTCGGTGTCGAGGATGACCTCGACGGTCGGGTTGCCACGGGAATCGAGAATCTGACGCGCGTACACGCTTTCAATTGCTGCCACAACTACTCCTTAAACGGTTGTGTATCTAATGACAGTCCTAAGAATAGTGCGATTTGTGGACGTTGTGAACGACACGCCCAAAAATGGTGTGAACGCTCACATTCTTGTGATGTCCCGTTCGATAGCCGCCCGGTCACACGTCCGCGCATCCATGCGACGCCGCTATGCGACCCCGTTGAGGTAGTCGATTTCCTCATTGCTGAGGTCCAGCGCCGCGGCCTGGAAGGAATCCCCGATCTCCTGCGGATTGCGCGCCGAGGGAATCGTGAACAGGCGGGGGTACCGGGCGAGTTCCCAGGCCAGCGTGACCCGCTGGTACGAGCATCCGTGATGGGCGGCGACCTCGCGGAAACGGTCGAAGCAATGTTCGTTGAACGGGTCGAGGAACCCACCGAGCGGCGACCAGCAGACGAAGGCCAGCCCCAGTCGCTCGCAGGTATCCATCGTGCCGTCCGGGTCGCGGTAGACCGGCGAGAACTGGTTCTGCACGGCCACCAGCCGGTCGCCGAGAATCTCGCGGGCGAGGCCGATTTCCTCGTTGCCCACGCGGGAGATGCCCACGGCCTTGGCCACGCCCGCGTCCACGAGCTCCTTCAGGGCTCCCATCTGATCCTCGTAGGGTACCTGCGGGTCGTTGCAGTGCGAGTAGAGCAGGTCGATGGCGTCCACACCGAGACGCTGGCAGGATTCCTTGGCATTGGCGATCATGGTTTTGGGCCGCGCATCCGCCTGCCAGCCGTAATGGCCACGCTCGTCCAGCGTGCGCAGCCAGCCGGTTTTGGTGGCCACAAGCACCTCGTCCTTCGGGCCGTTCCATGAATCCAGGGCGTCGCGGACGAGGTATTCGCCGTAGCCCATGTCCTCCGGCTCCCCGGTGCCGGGCTTGCTGGGCAGATAGTAGGACCAGGCGGTGTCGAGGTAGCGCACGCCGGCGTCAAGGGCGGCATGGATGGTTTCGATGGCCTGATCGCGGCTCTCGGGACGGCCTTCGATGGCGAGAGCCATGGTGCCCATGCCGAGTCGGGGGATGGTGAACCCGGCGAGGGTGCCGGTGTCGCGGGGCGCGACGGGCGTCGCGGCCGCGGCATTCGCGCCGGCTGATCCGGTTGCATTGGAAGCGTCGTCTGCGACGGTTGCGGAAACTTCAGTCATATCCGTCACTTAAACCCCGCCGCTGGACAGCACCGGGCGCATCGGCTGTATGAGGCAACGCCCGTGCCCGATTGTCCGTCGGAGGCCAAGGCAAGGTCCGGCCCCAGACCCGTATCCGGGCGGGCTTTGCATCGAATCGCACATATCCCGGAACATGGCCACATGCCGCTCGATATGCGGACGCAACGCGGGCCAATGCGGGATAATCCGACGAACGGCGTCTTTGTCCCGCACCATCGTGGGATGATACGCACTTCAACCGTCTTATATTGGTTTCGTACCACGCATGCCTGGCATGAAACCGTTGGGAACAAGCTATTTTCTTGATTTTCGTGTTTTCGCCAGGTAATGGGGCCGCGGGATGAAAGGCGCAAAACATAACAATCGCCGCTTCGTCCCACGGTTGAAGCCCGTGCACCCCCGTGCGGAACAAGAGCGTACGGTAGATGCCGTCAGGACAGCGAGGTGAGGATAGATTATGGGTAACGACGAAAGGCAAGTGATCCACTGCCCGAATTGCGGCGCGGAGGTGACCGGCCGCGGTAAATTCTGCGCGAAATGCGGGCGGGCGCTACCACCCGAGGCGCTTGCGCATGTTGGCGGGACCGTGCCGCCGGTGCCGCTGCCGGAAGCCGCGACCACCGCGCTGCCCGACGTCGCGACCGGTGCGACCGGCAGCGGCTCCCCTGCCGGAGTCCAGCAGCCTCTCGCATACGAGTCGCAGAGGTCCGGTGGCGATGCGACAGTCGACGGAGGAGCCGGGGACGGCAAAGGTCCGAACCGGAAGGTGGTGCTCATCGGCGCGATTGCGGCCGCGGTCATCATACTGGCGGCGATCGGTGGATTCGTGGCGTACCGCATGGCACATGATCGCGCCGTGGCGAGCTGCCAGGAGTCGGTGCTGCAGTTGAAGGACGAGCAGACGAAGCTGAGCAAGACCATCGGCGAGGCCCAGCGGACGGTGGACGCGGCCGGCTCCGATTCGTCCGCCGCGTCGTCGCTTTCGGATGCGCTGGGCAAGGCGAAGGAGAAGGCGGACGCGAGCGTCATGTCATGCTCGGCGGATCCGAAGACCGCGCAAGGCACCGCGGAGACGCTGATCAGGGAGATCGCCGCGATCGAGAAGACACTGACCGGGGAGGACGCCGACCAGCAGAAGCAAACGTTGGCGGAGGCGAAGGACAAGCTCAAAAGCGCCATCGACGCGGCGACATCAACGCTGAGTTCTTCGGATGGCAAGGTGGACGACCAGGCCGTGCGCGATGCGCTGTCCAAGGCATTGGAAAGCGCGAACGGCATGCTCGATTCCGGCAAGACCGCCAAGGAATTCAGTCAGGCCGCCTCCACGCTCGACACCGCACGCAGCGCCGTCGAGGCCGCCGTGACCAAGTGGAATTCCGAGGACGGCAGCCGTTGCTCGTCGATTGCGGCCGATTTCATCGCTGGCGCCATGGGTGGGCACCCCCAGCTTTTGACTAATTGCACAGTACAGATGGTGGGGACCAGCACGCCGGAAGACACCTATTCCACCATCGCTTCATACGTTCCCGGAACGTACCGTAAGAACACCGACGGCACCGTCAGTTGGACTGGAATGGGTACAAACGACAGCACCGGTATCTGGACGTACTACCCGGATGGTTCCACAGCACCGGTTCCATCCGATCAGGTCAAGTATTGGGATGAAAACGGTTATGAAGACTGGCGTTCCTATCCCGTACTACTCGGTCCGAACAATCAATCGTATTACGCGGGATCCTTTGACTGATTGCTAAGCCAACCCATTGCTTATGCGCTCTGTCACGGCAGCAATCTTGGCTCCCCTTGTCAGGGGAGCTGTCACCGCAGGTGACTGAGGGGTAGTGGAGCAGCGGCTCTCACAAACCGTGGGCGTCCGCATCCAACATAGCCGATACTTTTTCCCGCGGTTCCGGAGAACAGCTCCCCTCAGTCCGCCTCCGCGGACAGCTCCCCTCAGAGAGGGGAGCCAGAATTGAGTGGGCTACTTGCGCGGCTGGGGACGATATGCCAGGTCGTCGAGGAGCTGGTTGGCCCACAGGACGATCTGATCGGAGCTCATCGGACCCTGACCAAGCGAGCCGTTGAAGGGCGCCGGAACCAGCAGCTGGTGAGTGACCGGGCGGTACTGGGTGCCCTTGTAGATGCGGGCCATGCGCATCTGCACGGATTCGGGCGGGTCGATGCGGCCGATACGCACGCGGTTGGACTGCGCCAGGATCTCCGAGACACCGAGCTTGCGGGCCTTGAACTTCAGGCGCGCCACGTCGAACAGGGTCTCGAATTCCACCGGCGGCTTGCCGTAACGGTCGGTGAGCTCCTCCTGCAGATCCTTGAGGTCGGCCTCGTTGCGGGCGGAGGCGAGCTTGCGGTACGCCTCCAGACGCAGCTTGTCCGAGTCGATGTACTCCACCGGGATGGACGCCTCGATGGGCAGGTCCACGGACACGGCGATCGGTTCGACGTTCTCCTCGGGTTCCTTGTACTTCTCCACGGCCTCGGAGACCATGCGCACGTACAGGTCGAAGCCCACGCCCTCGATGTGGCCGGACTGTTCGTCACCGAGCAGGTTGCCGGTGCCGCGCAGCTCCAGGTCCTTCATGGCCACGTCGAAACCGGAACCGAGCGCGGTGTTCTGCGCGATGGTGGCGAGTCGGTCGTGCGACTGTTGGGTCATCGGCTTGGCCGGATCGTACAGGAAGTAGGCGTACGCGCGTTCACGGCCACGGCCCACGCGGCCGCGCAGCTGGTGCAGCTGGGAGAGGCCGAAGCGGTCGGCGTGGTCCACGATCAGCGTGTTGGCGTTGGAGATATCGAGACCGGTCTCGATGATCGTGGTACACACGAGCACGTCGATGTCGCGATGCCAGAAGTCGCGGATGATCTGGTCGAGCTGCTTCTCCCCCATCTTGCCGTGGGCGATGCCCACCTTGGCCTCGGGCACGAGCGTGTGGATCTTGTCCGCCACATGCGAGATGTCCTGCACACGATTGTGCACGTAGAACACCTGGCCGCCGCGCAGCAGCTCACGGCGCACGGCCGCGGTGACCTGCGCGTCCTCGTAGGCCCCCACGTAGGTGAGCACCGGCAGTCGGTCCTCGGGCGGCGTGGCCAGCGTGGACATCTCACGGATGCCCGTGACGGCCATCTCCAGCGTACGCGGGATAGGCGTGGCGGACAGCGAGAGCACGTCCACGTTGGTGCGCAGGGCCTTCAGGGTCTCCTTGTGCTCCACGCCGAAGCGCTGCTCCTCATCGATGATCACGAGGCCCAGATCCTTGAACTTGATCTTGGGGTTCAGGAGCTTGTGCGTGCCGATGACCACGTCCACCGTGCCTTCTTCGAGCCCGGTGATGGTCTCGTTGATCTCCTTGGTGGTCTGGAAACGGCTCATGGCGGCCACGTTCACCGGGAAGCCCTCGAAGCGCTCGGTGAACGTCTCGTAGTGCTGCTGCACGAGCAGCGTGGTGGGTACGAGCACGGCCACCTGTTTGCCGTCCTGCACGGCCTTGAAGGCGGCGCGCACGGCGATTTCGGTCTTGCCGAAACCCACGTCGCCGCAGATGAGGCGGTCCATAGGCACAGGCTTCTCCATGTCCGCCTTGACCTCGTCGATGGTGGTGAGCTGGTCGGCGGTCTCCTGATATGGGAAGGCGTCCTCCAGTTCCTTCTGCCACGGGGTGTCCGGGCTGAAGGCGAATCCGCGGGCGCGTTGGCGGGCGGAGTAGAGCTTGATGAGGTCGTCCGCGATCTCGTGGACGTGCTTGCGGGCCTTGGCCTTGGTGGCCGCCCAGTCGGAGCCGCCGAGCTTGTTGAGCTTCGGGGCTTCGGCGCCGATGTACTTGCTGACCTGGTCGAGCTGGTCGGTGGGGATGAACAGCTTGTCCGCGGGAGCGCCGCGCTTGGAGGGCGCGTATTCGATGACGAGGTATTCGCGGGTGGTGCGGTTCGCGCCGGTGCCGATGGTACGCTGGCGCATCTCCACGAACCGGCCGATGCCATGCTGTTCGTGGACCACGTAGTCGCCGGCCTTGAGCTCCATGAGGTCGATGGCCTTGCGACGGCGCTTCGGCGTCTTGGCCACGGCCACGGCCGAGGTGCGGCCCGTGAGGTCACGTTCGGTCAGGAGCGCGATCTTGGCAACCTTGTCCACGAATCCGTCGATGGCGCGGGAACGGATCGTGTCGAACGTGGCGATGCCGGTGGTGTTGATGGCGCGCTTGAGTCTTGCGAGCGTGCCGGCGGCGGCCGCGGTGATGGTCACGGCGAATCCGGCGTCGATGAGGCCTTCGATGCCGCGCGTGGCCTTGGCTTCGTCGCCGCGGAATTCGGCCGGGTTCTGCGCGTCGAGCTGCACATGGCCGGGCAGGGTGGCGTCCACGCCGAAGCTGGTGAGACGGATCACGTCATGCTCGGAGTACTCGAGGGAGCTGATGGTCTCCTCGAAGTCCAGGAAGCTGGCCTCGTCGAAGCTGATGGGTGCGCCGGCGCCATGGCCGGACGCGGCCACATGCCAGCTGGCGGCGAGGAACTCGTTGGCGGTCTTGGCCAGGTCCTCGGCGGAGCGGCGCAGTTTTTCGGGGTCGCTGAGCATGATGACGGCGTTCGCGGGCAGCATGGAGCTCACCGGCTCCAGATGGTCCACGAGCGCGGGCATCAGCGACTCCATACCCTCCACCGGAATGGCGTTGGCGATGGATTCGAGCATGTCCTCGGCGTTGGGGATGAAGCCGATCAGGGCCTTGGCGCGTTTGCGCACGGCGTCCGTGAGCTGCAGTTCACGGCAGGCGGTGGCCCAGATGGTCTTCATGCCGTTGCCGTAGGTGCGCTGGTCGGAGGCGTGGAATTCCTTGATGGTATCGATCTCGTCGCCGAAGAACTCGATGCGCACCGGGTGCGGCGCGGTGGGCGGGAACACGTCGAGGATGCCGCCGCGTACGGCGAATTCGCCGCGATCCATCACGAGGTCCACGCGCGTGTAGGCGTTCTCGATGAGGCGTTTGGCGGCCTCGTCGAGCGCCAGTTCCTCGCCGGTCGTGAAGACGAGCGGTTCCACGTCGCCCAGGCCCTTGACCACGGGCTGGATGAGCGAGCGCACGGGCATCACGAGGATGCGGATCGGGCCGAACATCGGGTCGGTGGCGCTGGGGTGCTTGAGTCGACGGAATACGGCCATGCGGCTGGCCACGGTGTCCGCGCGGGGGCTCAGGCGCTCGTGCGGCAGCGTCTCCCATGCCTCGAGCTGGGCGATGTCGTTTGGGTCGCCGTCATACCAGGATCGTAGCGCGCCCACGGTTTCCTCGGCTTCGCGGCCGGAGGCGACGACCAGCACCACGGGCTTGCCGGCGGCGTCGCGGTCGTTGCCATCGGCGGGGTCATGGCCGCCGATGCCTTGGGCGATGGCGGCGGCGAGCGCCGGACGCAGGCCTTCGGGGATGCCGACCGTGATGGACGGGTCGACGGCGGCCTCCTCGCCGGGCTGCACGTCGCCGGCCGCCACCCTGCGGAAGGCGGGGTCGCGCAGCAGATCATGCAGGATGCCGGTGAGCGAACCGTTGATGGGTTCGCCGTTCAGCGCCGCGGATGCAACGGTGGACGGCTCGGCCGCACGGGAGGCGCCGGCACCGGCGGATGCGGCGGCGGAAGCGGATGCGGCGTCAGCGGCCATTGAACATCTCCTGGGTCTTGGCCAGGCCCTTGAAGATGATGTCTTCGGCGGCGTCGGCGCCGTCGGCGAGGAATTCGGGCAGCTGCTTGCGCTGATCGGGGCCGAAGCCGCCGAGAACCCAGTTCACGGTGTTGTCGTGCGCGTTGGGGCCGCGCTTGGCATGGCCCACGCCCATGCGCACGCGCGCGTACTTCGGGGTGCCGAGGGACCGGTCGATGGATTTGATGCCGTTGTGGCCGCCCGCGGAGCCGCCGGCCTTGACCTTGATGCGGCCGAACTCCAGGTCCATGTCGTCGTGAATCACCACGATGTGGTCCGGCTCGATCTGGTAGTAGGCGGAGATGGAGGCCACGGCGTTGCCGGAGTCGTTCATGTAGGTCAGCGGCTTGGCCAGGAAGAACTTGACGGTGCGGCTCTCGAGGTTCATGGCGCCCTTGCCGAGCATGGCCAGGCCCTTGTGGTCGGCGAAGTTCACCGACCAGCGTTCGGCCAGCAGGTCGGCGGTCATGAAGCCCATGTTGTGCCGGGTGTCCTCATACTTCTTGCCGGGGTTGCCCAGGCCCACGATCAGCCAGAAATCCGATGCCATATCCGCTCCTTTACTCGGTCAAACCGTACAGATTGTACTCAACGCCGCAGTCAAGGCCGTGTGAGGACATGGGGTCACAGGTCCAGGTACCAGTAGGACATGTCGCGCATGGTGCCGGTGGAGTCGGTGGCGGCGGCGGGCATGAGGCCGAACCGGGTGAAGCCAAAGCGGCGCATGAGGGCGATGGAGCCGGCGTTGTCCGCGAAGATGATGCCGCAGGCCTTGCGCATGTGGCGGGCGCGGGCCTCGTCGAGGAGCCTGGACAGCAGGAACGTGCCGACGCCTCTGCCCTGCCATGCGGGGGCGATGTAGTAGGCCAGGTCGGTGACGCCGTCGTAGCCCGCGCGGTCGTAGAAGACGGAGAGCGCGCCGAAGCCGACGACCTGCGGGGTGGCGTCCGTCTCTTCGCCCGTTTCTCCGGTTGATTCCACCACGAAGACGCCGTACGGGGGCTTGTGAGATTCCACCCAGTCGCGGCGCTGGTCGAGGGTGCGCGGCGTGAGGTCGGCGGTGGAACCGCCGGCGGTGACGGAGGCATTGTAGATGTCGGTGATGTCCTGAATGTCCCGCGGTTCGGCGGGACGGAAGGTGTATGGCATGGAATTCCTTGTGATATGCGTGTGGCCCGTCCTCAAGTGCGAGGACGGGCCACACGGCCGGTTTGGGACTACTTGTCGAGTTCGAGGGCCTTGTTAAGGGCGTCCTCGAGCTCCTGCTGCGCCTTGCCGTAGGCGGTCCAGTCGCCGTTCTTCATGGCGGTCTGGCTGTCCTTCATGGCCTGGGCGGCGTCCTTGAGCGCCTGCTGGAGTTCGGGGCTGGCAGTCGTGCCGTTCGAACCGGAGGTGCCGGAAGAAGTGCCGGAGTCTCCGTTGGACTGGTCGGACTTGTCCTGGTCGCCGGACTGGTCAGATGAATCGGACTTATCCGACTTGTCGCCGTCGGACGAGCCGGAACCGGAACCCGATGTTCCGGACGAATCCGAGCCGCCCGCGTTCTGCGCGTCGCCCGCGGCCGCGCCGGAATCGCCGCCGAACACCTGGTCCAGCGCCTCGTCGAGCGTGTCCGCGAAGCCCACCTGGTCGCCGAAGGCCACCAGCGTCTTCTTGAGCAGCGGGAAGGACGTGGCACCCGAGGACTTGACGTACACGGGCTGCACGTAGACCAGGCCGCCACCGAGCGGCAGGGTCAGGAGGTTGCCTCGCACCACCTGCGTGTCGCCGGATTGCAGGAGGTTGAGCTCCTTGGACACGTCCGCGTTGGCGTTGAAGTTGTTCTGCGCCTGTCCGGGGCCGGGTACGTTGGAGTCCTTGGGCAGCTCCTGCAATCGGATGGTGCCGTAGTTCGGACCGATCTTGCCCTTCTCGCTGCCCGCGTCGGAATCGACCGAAAGGAAGCCGGTGAGAATCTCACGGGTGGACTGGCCTGCCGGGATGTACGTGGAGGTCAGCGAGAAGATGGGCTCCTCGGTGCCGCCGGTCTGCAGGGTCAGGTAGTAGGGCGGCTGCAGGATGTCCTGGTCCTGCTGGGCCTGCGATTCGGTGGGGTCCACGGGCGTCTGCCAGAAGTCCTCGCCGGAGTAGTACTGGTTGGCGGAGGTGACGTGGTACTTGGACAGCAGGTTGCGCTGCACCTTGAACAGGCCCTCCGGGTAGCGCAGGTGGCTCATGAGGTCGCCGGAGATCTCGCTCAGCTGGTGGTACTGGCCGGGGAAGATCTGCTCCCATGCCTTGATCACCGGATCGGAGGTGTCCCACACGTACAGGTCCACGGAACCGTCGTAGGCGTCAACGGTGGCCTTGACCGAGTTGCGGATGTAGTTGGCCTGCTGCGAACCCAGGGAGGAGACCGTGTCCGAGGAGACGGTGGTGGAGTCCTGGGTGGAGGTGCCGAGGTTGGTCATCTGCGAGTACGGGTAGGCGTCGGAGGTGGTGTAGCCATCCACGATCCACTTGACGCGGCCGTCCACCACCGCCGGGTAGACGCGGCCGTCGAGCGTCAGGTACGGGGCGACCTTGGCCACGCGCTCCTTCGGGGAGCGGTCGTAGAGGATCTGCGAGGCGCTGGTCACGCGGTCGGAGAAGAGGATCTGGTCCGAGCCGAAGCGGATCGCATAGAGGATGCGGGCGAACAGGTTGCCCACGGACGGACCGCCGTTGCCCTTGAAGGTGGTCAGGGCGCCTTCGGAACCGGTCGGATAGTCGAACTCCCAGGCCTGCGTGCCCTCGGGCGCGCCGACGATGGAGTATTCGGTGGTGTTCGGGGAGAAGTAGATGCGCGGCTCGTACTTCTCGGATTCGGTGAGCTTGCCCTGGGTGGGGATGCCGGATTCGAAGAACTCCGGCTGGCCATCCGCGGTCACCTTGTTGCCGTAGGCGGCCACGATGCCGTAGCCGTGCGTGTAGACGGTATGGTCGTTGACCCAGTTGCGGTTGTCGTTGCCGTCGAGGTCAAGCTCGCGTGCGGCGATCACGGTGTCCTGGGAGACGCCGTCGATATCGTACTTGTCCACGGCGAGCGTGTCCGCGAAGGTGTAGTACTGCTTGGACTGCTGGAGCTGCTTGAACGTGGGGCTGACCACCTGCGGGTCGAGCAGGCGGATCTGCGCGGTGGTGTCCGCCTCCTTGGCCAAGGCCCCCTGCTCGCCCTTGTTGGTCACCTCGTACTGCTCGGTCTTGAGCTTGTCGAGACCGTACGCGGCGCGGGTGGCGTCGATGTTGCGCTGGATGTAGGTGGATTCCATCTCCTGCGCGTTCGGGTTCACGCGGAAGCGCTGGAGCAGCACCGGCCATGCCACGGTGAGCACCATGCCCACCACCACGGTGGCGGCGATGGCCACCACCGGCACGCGCCAGGCCTTGAGGGCGGCGGAGGCGCGCACGCCGAGCGTCGCCTGGCCTTCGAGCGCATGCGAGCGCATGAGCCACACGCCCAGCACCACGCCGAGGATGGCGGTCAGGGCGGCCATGATGAAGGTGACCGGGATGTTGGCGTGCACCGCGGTGTAGGAGGCGCCGGTGATGCGAGAGCCCTGCACGGTGAGCTGGTCGAACACGCCGATGACCTGGCGCACCGCCCAGGCGAACATGTTGAGGATCAGCCAGATGCCAAGCTGGCGACGGCAGCGCTTGGTGATGGAGAACAGGCCGCGGCCGTTGACCGGCATGGTGATGCGGATGCCGCCCATGAGCACGTGGGTGATCAGCGAGAAGACGAGTCCCACGCCGAGCAGCATGGACACGGCGGCGAGCACGAGCTTCAGGCCCGGCAGCACGAACACGTAGAAACCGTTGTCCAGGCCGAACTGCGGGTCGGTGGTGCCGAAGCTCTGCGCGTTGAACATGAGCAGGATCTCGCTCCAGTTGGCGTTGAACTGCGCGCCGAACACCACGCCCACGATGAGCGAGACGCCGGCGGCCACACGCCGTGCGGTCTTGGAGCTGAAGGATTTGGCCACTTCGATGACGTCGCCGTTGATGCGGATGGTGGAGCCGTCCGCCGCGTCCGGGCGGGCGCGGATCGCCAGCCATGCGGACACGAAGCCGGTCAGCGCCATGAGCAGCGCGTACGCCACCCACAGGCCCACCTTGACGCCGAGCTGGGTCCAGACCACGGACTGGAAGCCGAGCTGGCCGTACCACATGAGGTCGGTGATGAAGCGGGACAGGGCGAAGAACAGGCTCACGACGATGACGAGCGCGAGCACCACGCCGAGCATGATCTTGGTGCCGCGCGTGCTCTGGGTGTTGCGCGGTCGGCCATTGGACGGACGGTTGGTCAGGCGCGGGTTCGAGGGCCCGTGCGGCGGACGGCCGGAGCCGAACGAGCCGGAAGCATGGGCGTCGCCGCCGTTTGCGGGGCCGTCCCCATCGGCCTCGACGTCGAGAATGATCGGATCGTCATCGCCGGACTTGCCGCGGTGGCCGTCGCCGCCACCGTTGCCGAACAGTATTGAGAAAGGATCGTTGAAAGACATGTTCCCAGCCTACCGGCAGGCAAGGAAGGGTGATTATGCCGCCAGCGCACAGGTGATTCGCAGGAAACACGACATCGGAACATACCCTGTCATAGGCTTGGAGGCATGAGAAGAGAACGTCCGCAACATCTGCATGCCTCCCACGCCGCGTCCAAGGCCTCCCATATCGGTACGGTGGTCGTGGCCGTGATCTGCGTGCTGGTCCTGGCTCTGGCCGGCACGGTGGCCTACGGGTGGCATACCGGCGCGTTCGATTTCCTGCGGGGCTCCGGCACCGCCGGCGGCGGCAATACCACACAGCAGTCCGCCGCGGGAACCTCGAAGCGGTCGCAGACGCTCAATCGCAAGGACTCCCCCAAGCCCGACGATTCGGCCGCCGCACGGGCCCGGAAACTGGTCTCCTCGATGTCGCTCGGCGAGCGCGTGGGGCAGCTGGTGATGGTGCCGCTGTTCGCCGGCACGGACCCGTCCTCGCTGGCCTCGACCATCCAGAACGACCACGCCGGTTCGGTGCTCATCATCGGCAACTGGACCAGTGGCACCACGGGCGTCAAGGCTGCGGTCGATCAGTTGCAGGGATATGCCCCGGAGGGCAACGGGCTCATCATCGCCACCGATCAGGAGGGCGGGCAGGTGCAGCATCTGACCGGCTCCGGGTTCGATACGATGCCGTCGGCCGTCGAACAGGGCGCGATGACGACCGACCAGCTGCGCGCCTCCGCGAAGGTGTGGGGTTCGCAACTGGCGTCCGCCGGCGTGAACGTCGATCTGGCACCGGTGCTGGGCACGGTGACGGTGGATCGCGCCTCGAACGCCCCGATCGGCGCGCTGAACCGTGATTTCGGTCTGGACGCCGCCGGCAACGCCGCCCATGGCGTGGCGTTCATCCAGGGCATGAAGGACGCCTCCGTGCAGACGTCGGTCAAGCATTATCCCGGTCTGGGCGCGGTGACCGGCAACACCGATTTCACCTCGCAGGGCATCCTCGACACCACCACCGCGCTGGGCGGCGACGAGATCGGCGCGTTCGACACGGCCATCAAGCAGGCCGACCCGGCGATGGTGATGATGTCGCTGGCCACGTATCAGGCCATCGATCCGAACAATCCCGCGGTGTTCTCGTCCGCGCTCATCACCGACCATCTGCGCGGCGAGCTGGGCTATGACGGCGTGGTGACCTCCGATTCGCTGTCCGCCGAGGCGCTGAGCGGCTACGATGCCACGCAGCTGGGCGTGAAGATGGTCGAGGCGGGCGCGGACCTGGCCTGCATCGGTCAGGTGGAGTATGTGGAGCCGATTCTGCGGGGGCTCAACACGCAGGCCTCGGCCGACGAGGCGTTCGCCAAGAAGGTCACCGAATCGGCGGTTCGCGTGATGACGCTGAAGATCGAGATGGGATTGGTGAAGTAGCGGCGGCAGCTGCGGAGGAACCGGAACGCAGCAGATTCCCCCGCTTTTCGCAATCCGCAATCCATAGCCGAGGAGGCCGGAGAGCACACAGCTCCCCGGCCTCCTCGCAACTTGTTTCGCTTGACTCGCCTACTCCCCCTGCGCGTACAGGCCGTGCTTGCCGATGTACTGCACCACGCCGTCGGGCACCAGGTACCAGACGGGCTCGTTGTGCTCGGCGCGACGGCGCACGTCGGTCGAGGAGATGGCCAAGGCCGGAATCTCGAGCGTGTCCACCTTGCCCTCGGGCAGCTTCACGCCGGTCGGGCTGGAGTATCCAGGTCGGGTCACGGCCACGAAGTGCGCCAGATCCCACATCTTCTCGGCGTCCTTCCACTGCATGATCTCGGCCACGGCGTCCGCGCCGGTGATGAAGAACAGCTCCGCATCCGGGTGCTGGGCGCGGATATCGCGCAGCGTGTCGATGGTGTACGTGACGCCCGGACGATCGATATCCACGCGAGAGACCGTGAACTTGGGGTTGGAGGCCGTGGCGATCACGGTCATGAGGTACCGGTCCTCGGCGTTGGTCACATGCTTGTCCAGCTTGAACACAGGCCGGCCGGTGGGCACGAAGATGACCTCGTCCAGATCGTAGACCCACGCGACTTCCGATGCGGCGACCAGGTGGCCGTTGTGGATCGGGTCGAACGTGCCGCCCATGATGCCGATGCGCAGTCGCGTATGCCAGTTGCCGCGCGCCGAAAGACGTCCCCGGCCGTGGCCGGAATGCCCGTCCTGGCCGGACAGGTCGGACATGCGGCGCAGGGGTTCCGCCGCCCCCGCCGCCTGCTGCAGTGCCGCGAGTTCGGTCGGCTCGGCGGCGCTCATGCCTGGCCGCCTTCGTCCGCCACCTGCGTCTCCTGTTCGATCTCGTCGGCGGTGGGATCGGTGTCCTGCGGGTCGATCTTGCCCATGTCCTCATCCCATTCGTCCTGGACCACGCGGCGGATCTCGGCGAAGGTGGGCAGCGGGAATCCGGGCTGGTAGAGGCGGCGCACCTCGGCCACGCGCTCGGTGATGCGAATGAGCGTGTCCGTCATGCCGTCGATATCGCCGTCGCGCTCCATCTGGGAGAACTTGCCGATGTAGCCTTCCATGAGTTCCATGTGCTCGCGCACGGTGTGCATCTGGGCTTCGTCCAGATCCACCACGTCGGGCGAATCGGTTTCGGGCCAGCCGATGAGCACGGCGTCCGCGTATTCCAGCGAGGCGCGCTGGGCCGCGGAGGCGATGCCGTCCTCGATCTGCACCAGGAAGACGTAGCGTACGATGCTCAGGCGTTCGGCCGCGATCTTGAGTCCGAGTTTGGGATCGTTCAGGTCGATGTCGTTGCGCAGGTCGGCCACCTGGCCTCCTTCGTTGGTCGTGCCGTTGACGACGTTGCCGTTGTTCTCGCTCATGCGCGCACCTGTCCTGTTCCGTAGCCGATCCATTTGGTGGTGGTCATCTCACGCAGTCCCATGGGTCCGCGCGCGTGCATCTTCTGGGTGGAGATGCCGAGTTCGGCGCCGAAGCCGAACACGCCGCCGTCCGTGAAGCGCGTGGAGGCGTTGACCATGACCACTGCCGAGTCTATACGCTTGGTGAACGTTTCGATGGCCCCATAATCCTCGGCGATGATGGATTCCGTATGACCGGTGGAATGTTCGTTGATGTGCGCGATGGCCTCGTCCAGATCATCGACCACCTTGACGCCCATCTTGAGGGCCAGGTATTCGGTGTCCCAGTCCTCCTCGGTGGCGTGGTTGAGCGTCAGTCCCTCGATCGCGGCACCCTGGATGATGTCGTAGGAGATGGCGTCCGCCTGCAGCACCACGTCCGCCTGGCCCAGGGCCGTGGCGATGGCGGGCAGGAATTCGGCGGCGACGTCCTTGTGGACCAGCAGCTTTTCGGCGGCGTTGCACACGCCCACGCGCTGGGTCTTGGCGTTGAGGATGATCGGGATGGCCTTGTCGAGATCGCCGGAGCGGTCCACGTAGATGTGCACGTTGCCGGCTCCGGTCTCGATGACCGGCACCTTGGAATTGCGTACCACGGCCTGGATGAGTCCCGCGCCGCCTCGCGGCACGAGCACGTCGATGTGGCCGCGCGCCTCCATCATGGCGGTGGCGCCGGCGCGTCCGAATTGGTCCACGGACTGCACGAGGGCCGGATCGAAGCCGTGTGCCTCGAGCACGGGGGCAATGACGGACAGCGTGGCGGCGTTGGTGCGCTCGGCGGCGTGACCGCCCCTGAGCAGCGCGGCGTTGCCGGATTTGAGGCACAGGCTGGCCACGTCCACGGTAACGTTCGGCCGGGCCTCGTAGATCATGCCGATCACGCCCATCGGCACGCGCGTCTGCGTCAGGCGCAGGCCGTTGGGCAGGTTGTATCCACGCACGATCTCCCCCACCGGGTCGGGCAGGGTGGCCACGTGGCGCACGCCGTTGGCCGCGGCGGCCACGCGCGGGACGTCGAAGAGCAGACGGTCGAGTTTGCCCGCGTCCATGCCGTTTTCCTTGGATTCGAGCATGTCGAAGGCGTTGGCGGCTTCGATCTCGCCGGCGTGCGCGTCCAGCGCGTCCGCGATGGCGAACAGCAGCTCGTTCTTGGATTCGGTGTTTGCCCGGGCGAGGCGCTCCTGTGCGCGGGCGGCCCGATCGGCCTGGCCGCACACCGCGCTGAACACCTCGGGACTCAATGCTTCGCTCATAGAAGACAAGGGTAACGCACAATACGGCGTGCCGCTTGTTTCGGGCCAGATTGCACTTGGCTCCCTCTGACGAGGGAGCTGACAGCGAAGCTGGCTGAGGGAGAGAAGCTGGGGCGATACCATCGCCGTGGAATCGTATCGGCTGTAAGCCGATGCCTTTCCAAACGGCTGACGCCGTGCTTCTCTCCCTCAGTCTTGCTTCGCAAGCCAGCTCCCTCGTCAGAGGGAGCCAAGGTGATGCGAAACTCAGTGTATCTGGTCGAGGCCCGGGTAGAGCGGGAAGTCCTCGACGAGCTTGTCCACGCGGGCCTTCAAGGTCTCCACGTCGGCGGACGGGCCGGCGGCGAGCGCGGTGCCGATGATGTCGGCGACCTCCTCGTATTCCTTCGGTCCGAAGCCGCGGGTGGCCAGGGCGCTGGTGCCGATACGCAGGCCGGAGGCCACGGAGGCCGGGCGCGGGTCGAACGGCACGGTGTTGCGGTTGATGGTGATGCCGCAGGCGGCGAGCAGGTCCTCGCCCTGCTTGCCGTCCATCTCGGAGTTGCGCAGGTCCACCATGACCAGGTGCACGTCGGTGCCGCCGGTCAGCACGGAGATGCCGTTGGCCTTGACGTCGTCGGCCATGAGGCGGTCGGCCAGGATCTTGGCGCCGTCGAGGGTACGCTGCATGCGGTCCTTGAACTCCGGGGTGCCGGCCACCTTGAAGCTGACGGCCTTGCCGGCCACCACGTGCATGAGCGGGCCGCCCTGCTGGCCGGGGAACACGGAGGAGTTGAGCTTCTTGGCGTACTCCTCCTTGGCCAGGATGAAGCCGGAGCGCGGGCCGCCGAGCGTCTTGTGGGCCGTGGAGGAGACCACGTCGGCGTACGGCACCGGGCTCGGGTGCAAACCGGCGGCCACGAGGCCGGCGAAGTGGGCCATGTCGACCCAGAACTTGGCGCCCACCTCGTCGGCGATCTCCTTGATGGCCTTGAAGTCCTCGATGCGCGGGTAGGCGGACCAGCCGCCGATGATCATGGCCGGGTGCACCTCGAGGGCACGCTGGCGGATGATCTCCGGGTCGATGCGGAAGGTCTCGGGGTTCACGCCGTAGGCTTCGGCGTGGTAGAACTTGCCGGAGAAGTTGATCTTCATGCCGTGGGTCAGGTGGCCGCCGTGGTCGAGCGCGAGGCCGAGCACGGTGTCGCCG
Organism: Bifidobacterium sp. SO4; assembly: GCF_018555355.1. Taxonomy (NCBI): domain Bacteria; kingdom Bacillati; phylum Actinomycetota; class Actinomycetes; order Bifidobacteriales; family Bifidobacteriaceae; genus Bifidobacterium; species Bifidobacterium sp. SO4. The sequence goes on along the minus strand of NZ_JAFEJP010000012.1, from coordinate 68,678 downwards.
GGCTTGACGAGCGCCTGGTAGACGGCGGCGTTGGCCTGGGCGCCGGAGTGCGGCTGGACGTTGGCGTATTCGGCGCCGAACAGCTTCTTGGCACGCTCGCGGGCGATGGTCTCGATCTGGTCCACGAACTCGCAGCCGCCGTAGTAGCGGCGTCCCGGGTAGCCTTCGGCGTACTTGTTGGTGAGCACGGAACCCTGGCACTGCAGCACGGCGCGCGGTACGAAGTTCTCGGAGGCGATCATCTCCAGTCCGCCCTGCTGGCGGTGCAGCTCGGAGTCGAGCAGCTGGGCGATCTCGGGATCGGTCTCGCTGATGGGCGCGTTGAAGGCGTCGGTTGCGGTCTGTGCGAGGGGTGAAGCGGTCATGGGTGCTCCTTAATGGTGTGGATAACGACTGGTCTGCCGTTCGGGGGCTACTGTACGTTCCGTTTGTGGCCGTTCTGTTTCCGCACGACGATTCCGCCGGTGTTTCACAGGTTGTTTCACGACCGTGACGCACACCGTGCGTCATCGCCGGCCTTGCATCCGGCTGACCCGTACGCGGCCCGTATACCGGCCATCATGACCCGAACCGCGCATGTCGGGCGGGCAAAGTCCCATATCTCGGACATCGCGACGCGCCGTCTCATCATGCGGACATTCCGCCCGCCGCATCACACATTCGACGGCTTTCCTCCATCATGCGGGAGTCCCCGCGCCCCTGACCGAGGCCCACGGTAGACTTAAGGGGATTCAATCACCCCTTAAGGCTTCAAGGATTAAGGATTCACCGTGGCTACCACCTTCCATTCCACCCGCAGCACCACCGACTCGCTGACCGCCAAGCAGGCGATCCGCAAGGGCATCGCCGACGACGGCGGACTGTTCGTCTCGGATGACCTGGGCAAGACCAAGGTGGACATCGCCTCCCTGCCCGGCAAGACGTATCAGGAGATCGCCGCGGAGGTGCTTGGCGTGCTGCTGCCGGACTTCACGGCCGAGGAGCTGGGCCAGTGCATCGCCGACGCCTATGGCGACCAGTGGTCGGATGAGCGCATCACGCCGTTGAAGCCCTTGGGCGACGACTACATCCTCGAACTGTTCAACGGCCCGACCTCCGCGTTCAAGGATGTGGCCCTGCAGATCCTGCCGCGCTTCATGGCACACACCACGCCGGCCGACGGCGACCCGGACGAGAAGATCATGATCCTCACCGCCACCTCCGGCGACACGGGCAAGGCAGCGCTGGCCGGTTTCGCGGACGCCCCGGGCACCGCCATCACCGTCTTCTATCCGGAAGGCAAGGTGAGCCAGGTCCAGGAGCTGCAGATGACCACGCAGACCGGCGCGAACGTGAACGTGGCGGCCGTCGAGGGCAACTTCGACGACGCGCAGTCCGCGGTCAAGCGCATCTTCGGCGACCGCGTGCTGGCCGGCAAGCTCGCCGCCGAATCGCACGTGGTGCTCTCCTCCGCCAACTCCATCAACGTGGGCCGTCTGGTGCCGCAGGTGGTCTACTACTTCTCCGCGTACGCGCAGCTGCTCGCCGACCAGGTGATCAACGTGGGCGACGAGGTGGAGTTCGTGGTGCCCACCGGCAACTTCGGTGACATCCTGGCCGGCTACTACGCCAAGCTGCTGGGTCTGCCGGTCAAGCACCTCGTGGTGGCCTCCGACAAGAACAACGTGCTGTTCGACTTCCTGACCACCGGCACGTACAACCGTCAACGTCCGTTCTTCCAGACGATCTCCCCGTCGATGGACATCCTCATCTCCTCGAACCTGGAGCGCATGCTCTACTACTTCTCCGAAGGTGACACCCGTCTGATCTCCATGCTCATGAACGACCTCAACAAGTGGGGCGCGTATGAGGTGCCGGAGCCGCTGCTGGCCCAGATCCGCCAGATCTTCGGCACCGGCTGGGCCGACGAGGACCAGGTGCGCGAGGCCATCAAGCACTGCTGGGACGAGAACCACTACGTCATCGACCCGCACACCGCCTGCGGCTACTACCTGCTCGAGCAGATGCCGCGCGACCCGCTGACCCCGCGCGTGCTGCTGTCCACCGCGAGCCCGTACAAGTTCCCGCGCGTGGTGAACGAGGCGCTGGGATTCGACGCCACCGGCACCGATTTCGAATGCATGGACGTGCTCTCCCGTGAGACCGGCACCACCGCCCCCGCCGCGCTGCGTGGCTTGGAGCATGCCGAGGTGCGTTTCGATACGGTCGTGCCGATCGACGGCATGGAGCGTTTCGTGGCCAACGCCGCCGAAGCGCTGTGATGTGACGGATAAGAGAAGGCGGGGTGAAACGCAGCATCGCATCGTCGCGAACTTGCGTTTCACCCCGTTTCCATTAGCCCACAGGCCCTGCGGCCTATGAGGCCTACAGTTCCTTGGCGCTCCAGATACGCAGGGAGATGCGGTAGGACACCGCGAGGGCCAGAATGGCCAGGGCAGCGATCACAGCCCATCCGACCGGCGGCACCGTGATAGCCGTGGACAGCACCTGCGAGCGCAGGCCGTCGGGCAGAAGCAGCATGATGATCTGCGCGGCGAAGAACACGGTGATGGCACCGACGAACACCCTCGAATACGCCTTGGTGAAATCATCGCAGGAGTAGAACACCGGAATCACTATGGCAGCCAACATCACGAACGCGGCCATGGCGAGCGTCACGACCGTGGCGAGCGCGCTCAGACCGATGCCGAACCACAGTCTGGACAGCGCGATCTCGATGCCGAGTTCAGTGAAGCAAATCACGAACAGCACGCCTGCGGAGCAGTAGCGCATAGCGACCTGCGTACGGCGGGACACCGGCATCACACCGATCATCCGGGCTGTGGCCAACTGATTGTCGCTGTTGAACTGGAACATCACGGCGATGGACGCGACCCAGTACATAACGGTCAGATACGCCATGACCGTGAGCGGCAGGCCTGATTCGTCTGGCCCCGATTGCCAGGTGAACGCGGTGAATACCAGTGGGGCCAAGAATGCGATGACGTTCACCACCGTGGAATTGCCGGTGATGGCGGCGAAATCCATTCGTATGGCGATGCGCTCGGCATGACGGTGAATGCTTGTATCTGCTGTGAAGGCCATCAGAACTCCTTAGTGAGATAGATACGCAGCGACACGGCAAGCGAGACCGCCACGGCTGCGGCCGCCAGAGCCAGCCCGCCCAAAGCCAGCCAGATCAGACCCGCGCCCGGCATGGCCTCGGCAGACGACGTCACCCATGACGCCAGATCGTCAATCGCCGCGGGAACCAGTTTGACGAGCAGCGCGAATATGGCCGCGATCACCGCACCCAGACCAATGCAGATGAGCATCATCGTCAGCAATGCCTTCTGATAGGTGAACCGATAGCACAAAGGGAGCATCGCCGATTCCAGCAAGGCGTACGCTACGACCGCAATCAGCACGGACACCGCCAACTCGGGCAGCAGCGGCGTTCCGGATTCGAACCACATGCCGGCTCCGGCGCAGAACGCGACCTCCAACGCCAATATCAGCATGCACGTGGCCACCACCAGATACCGGCCGATCACCTGATGGATACGACGAACCGGAATCACGCCGTTCATCCAATTGTTCTGTCCCTGCTGTTCGAAGGTGAACGTGTTGAGTGGCAACAAGGCGAGCATCCCGGCGACACCACCGACGGCGGCTCCGGGCATATAGCCGACGCCGCCCGAGATGCTCCCGAGCAGGACCATCGCGGCGGGAAATCCTATGAGCAGGACCACTATCGAGAACATGCCCTGCGAAGCGACTCGCCGCACATCCAATACGAACGCGCGCAACACCCCGGTCATCACGCCACCTCCATGGCATGCGCGGCTTCGTCCGTGTTGGTCAGTCGGATGATGTCGTCGATGGAGGCGGGTTCGGCGGCGAGCGGCGCCCGGCGCTTTCCTTCCTCGACCTTGAGTCCCTCGATTTTGCCGATATCCTCGGTGCGCACGAGCGCGTCGAAGCCGGTCTCATACCGATGAATGCCGACCGTGACGCCCTTGACGTCGGGCGTCAGGTCGTCCGGCCCGCCCTTGACCAGACGGAAGGATTCCTCGAATTCGTCCTTGGGACCGGTGAAGTAGAGCTTGCCTCGCGTGATGTAGGTGATGAAGTCGGCGGCGCGTTCGAGGTCAGCGGTGATGTGGGTGGAGAAGAGCACGCTGCGTTCGCCGTCCGCGATGTAGTTCTGGAGGATGTCCATGAGTTCGTCGCGGGCGAGCACGTCGAGACCGCTGGTGGGTTCGTCCAGCACCAGCAGTTTGGCGTCGTGGCTCAGAGCCACGGCGAGCATGAGCTTCATCTGCATGCCGCGGGAGAGTTCCTTCACACGCTTCTTGCGGTCCAGGCCGAAACGCTTGAGGTAATTGTCGAAAGTCGCACGGTTCCAGGCGAGGTACATCGGCGCCATGGTCTGTTCGACCTTGTTCACCGTCCACGTCTCGATGAAGTAGCCGCAGTCGAAGACCACGCCGAGGTTTTCCTTGACGGTCTCCTCGTCGGCGAGGTTGTCGAGGCCGAACACGTGGATCTCGCCGGCGTCGCGGTGGATCATGTTGAGAATGAGCTTGATGAGCGTGGACTTGCCCGCGCCGTTCGGGCCGATGAGGCCCATGATGTAGCCGGCCGGCAGGTCGAAGGTGATGTCGTCCAGCGTGAAGCCGGAATCGTAATGCTTGGTTGCGCCGGTGATGGACAGCGCCATCGGCGATTGATCAATGGTCATAGCAATGCCTTGCCTTTCATTGGACGACAAGCGATATCAAATGCAGGTCATCCACGTGGCTACCCCTCAGTCGTGCTTCGCACGCCAGCTCCCCTGACAAGGGGAGCCTAGGAAGGAAGTTTTTCATATTCCTCGGCGAGCATCCGGGTCAGATCGGCCAGCGGGATGTCCGCGGCCTTGGCGGCGCGGACGGCTTCGGCGAGACTCGTGCGGGCCTGGGTCTCAAGCTGGTTGCGCATCAGCTCGTTGCCCTTGTCCATCACGAAGGTGCCTTTGCCTTGGATGTTCTGCACCACGCCCTCGTCGGCCAGTTCGTTGTACGCCCTGGTGACGGTGAGCACGGAGATGCGCAGCTCCTTGGCGAGCTTTCTCAGGGAAGGCAGGGCCTCCCCCGCCTTGAGTTCGCCGTTCAGAACGCTGGCGCGGATCTGGTTCTTGATTTGCTCGTAGATGGGTTCGCCGGACACGGATGAGATGATCAGTTTCATCTATGCCCCTTTCGGTTCGTTTCGTTATAGCGCTCGCAGCTGTTCAGCTGTTATGTATCACAGTATAACTGTTATGGTTCACTGTCAAGGTGTGTTGCATAACAGTAGAACAGCATGAGCAGCCTGGGAAACCGGCAGCCGGGCACGATGATGAATAGTCGGCGAACAATGCCGCGCGCATACCGTCCGACCACGAGTCGAAACATTGGACATGCCTACAATGGCCCCGGAAAGGGGCCTGATATGCCAAACAACGTTGTTACCTTGCGCGCAACAGAGCCAAGTGATTATCCCTATCTTGAAGCCTGGTGGAACGACGTGTCCGTCGCGGACGGCTGCCGTGCCACACTGGACGATCTCCCCCGCGAACGGGTGGACGCACTGTTCCACGGCTGGAGCGACATCAACGACGAGCATCGCTTCGGACGCACCGTGCTCGATCCGGGCGGCATGCCCATCGGCCACATCGCCGCGTGGGACTGCGAGGATCCAGACCGCGACGCCACGATGGGCATCCTCATCGGACCGTACTTCCAGGGCCTCGGCTACGGCAACCAGGCCATGAAGCTCGGCATCAAGATCGCCGCCGAGCAGCTCAAGGCCAAGACCATCACCGTGAAGGTGTGGTCGTTCAACCTGCGCGCACGGCACATGTACGAGTCGCTGGGATTCAAAGAGGTGGACCGCACGGCCAAGGCCGTCGAACGCGACGGCGCCCCGTTCGACGAAGTGGTGTACCGCGCGCCGATCGACGTGTTGCTGGAGCGTATCGCCGCCGAGCAGACGGAACGCACCGAAGGCGAGGAGATGGAGCGGCAGCGTTTCGCCGCGCAACGCCCGGGCGACAAGTTGCCGTTGCGGTGATTCAACGACCGCCACTGGCTGAGGGGAGTATTCCGCCTATCTGAAACTCCCCTCAGTCGCCTCACGGCGACAGCTCCCCTCAGAGAAGGGAGCCAAATTCAAGACGCGGAGCGTTGCTACCAGCTCTTCTCAAAAGGGGAGCCAAGCTAAAGACGCGGGGCGTCGCGGAAATCGTGAAGCGTGCCGTCGGCGATCGCCGTGATTTCGGGCCAGTCGGCGGCCGAGGAGTCGTCGTACATGGCCCAGACCCGCATGCCGGCGGATTTGGCGGAGCGGATGCCGGCCAGCAGGTCCTCGAACACGGTGCAGTCGGCCGGCGCTGCGCCAAGACGTGAGGCGGCCAGCAGATAGACGTCCGGCCGGTCCTTGCCCACGCCGTGCGCGTCGTCCACGGAGACGATGGCATCGAACAGGTCGCGCATGCCGAGATGGCCGAGCGCGGCCTCGCGCAGTTCCAGCAACAGGGTGGTGGCCACGCCGAGCCTCACGCCGGCGGTCTTGAGCTCATACAGGTATTCGATTGCGCCCGGCTTGGCCTTGACCGTGGTGGCGTAGGCTTCGCGGGCCATCTCGTTCCATTCGGCCATCAGCGCCTCTGGCGTGTCCTTGAGTCCGAACCGGTCGATGGTGTATTCGGCGATCTGGCGGAACTGCATCGAGGCCACGGTGGCCATGTAGTCGTCCGGCACGGCGAGGCCTCGCTTGCCGAGGAAATCGATGTCGATCTGGTTCCAGACGCCCATCGAGTCGAGCAGGGTGCCGTCGAGGTCGAAGATGGCGGCTTTGGTGGAATGACAATATGACATGCATGCCCCTCATCGCGTTTTGACTACCCCTCAGTCACGCTTCGCGCGACAGCTCCCTTGACAAGGGGAGCCAAGAATAAGGGAATGTCAATCTTGGTTTAATAGAGCTTTTATTCACGCTTTAGACGAGGCGAGCAGTTCGCGGGCGTGGTCGAGAGAGGCTTCGGATTCGCTGCCGGAGAGCATGCGGGCCACCTCGTGCACACGCGCGTCGTCCTGCACCTCGGCCACGGTGGTGACGACGCCCACAGCGTCGTCGTCCGCGTCCGGCGGTTCCTTGGTCACTACGAATTGCGCGTCCGCCCAGGAGGCCACCTGCGCCAAGTGCGTGACGACGATGACCTGCGAGGTGCGGGCCAATCGGGCGAGACGACGACCGAGCTCCGCGGCTGCCTTGCCGCCCACGCCGGCATCGACCTCGTCGAAGATGAACGTCATATCGGACGGCGCTGTGTCACCGGACCCGTTACCGTCACCGGCATCATCGGTCCCGGAAGCGGATTCGCGTCCCTTTCCCGCGCCGGCATCCGCACCGTCACTCGCACCGGCGTGCATATCCGCGGCGGACAACTCCAAAGCGAGCATCAGTCGGCTCAGCTCGCCGCCGGACGCGCTCTTGCCCATCGGCAGTTGCGGGGATCCCTCATACGGCGTGAACAGGAAGGCGATGTCGTCGCCGCCGTTCTGGTCGAGTGCGCGCTCCCCCGAAGCATTCGACTTGCCGTCGCCCGCCGTGCCCGAAGCCGTACGGGGCGTGACGCGAATCTCCAGGGACGCGCCGGCCATGGCCAGCGACTCCAATTCGGCGGTGACACGCGCGGCCAAGCGCGAGGCCGCCTCCGCACGCGCCGCGCTCAACGTATCAGCGGCGGCCGCGGCAGCCTGATACAGCTGTTCGCGTTCCGCTTCCAGTTCGGCCAGTTTCTCCGGTGAGGCGTCCAGATCCTCGATTTCGAACGCGGCCTTGTCCCGCCAGGCCACCACGTCGGCCAGGGTCGGTCCCCAACGCCGCATGAGCTCGCCGAGCTCATGGATGCGCGCGTTCAACGTGTCCAGATCGGCGTCGCCGAAGTCCTCGTCCAGATGGCCGGAGAGCGCGAACACCACGTCCTGCAGCTCCGCGTTCAGTGATTCCAGACGATCCGCGAGCTCGCCGAAATCACCGGACGCGCGGATGCCGCGCAACGCCTGGGCCGCCTGCAGCAGCAGATCGGACGCGCTGGCGCTTTCCGAGGATGAATCGTAGTCGAGCTGCGAGGAGTCCAGCGCGGCGAGCGCCCTGGAGACGCCCTCGGCGATTTCGGCCGCGTTTTCGATGCGGTCGCGCTTGGCTTTGAGTTCCTCGTCCTCGCCGGGGTGCGGATCCACCTCGTTGATGTGCTCCACGGATTCACGCAGGTAGTCGGCGCGCTGGCGCGCGGAGGATTCCTGCGAGCGCAGCCGTGTCAGGCGTTCGTCCATGGACGAAAGCGCACGCCATGCCTCGCGGTAGGCGTCCAGTTCCCGCTCGTCGCCCGCGGCGCGGTCCAGGAAGTCCCGCTGGCGCGAGGGCGAGGCGATCTTCAATTGTTCGGCCTGTCCGTGGATGGTGATGAGTTCGCCGGCGATCGCGACGAGTACGGATTTCGGCAGGCTTTTGCCCCCAAGCACGGCACGGGAGCGGCCCGCGGCGCGCACGGTGCGCGAAAGGAACAGCTCGCCGTCCTCGGGTTCCACGCCGGCCTCGCGCGCGATGCCCGCCGCCGCGGACTCCTCGCTGACCGTGAAGATGCCCTGTGCCCATGCCTCGCTGGCACCGGTGGAGACGCGGCCGGCGTCGGCCGGACCTCCGGAGATGAGGTTCAGCGCGGATAGCAGCATGGATTTGCCGGCGCCGGTCTCGCCGGTGATGGCGGTCATGCCCGCCGCCGGCGTGATGGTGGCCTCGCGAATCGGGCCGAGGTTGCGGATGTCGAGTTCCTCAAGCATCAGGCGGCCGCCTTGTCGGACGTTGCATCGGCATCGGCCTCACCCGGCCGGACGGCGGTCCGGACGTCATCGGCCGAGGCACCGTCGCCGGACGCGCCCGCGGGGAACACATGGCCGTGCCGTGCCGCACCGGACTTGCCAGCCTCCGCACGGGCGTGCTCACGCCAACCGACCACGGGCAGGTCGAACTTGGAGACCAGACGGTTGGTGAACGGCACACCGGAGAGGCGGGCGAGTCGCAGCGTATCGCGCGATTCGCGCACGATGATGCGCGTGCCCTTCGGCAGCGCGCGCTGACGGCGGCCGTCGCAGCAGATCCAGCCGTCGGACATGGAATCGTCCAGGATGTCGATGGTGAACGTGGATCCTGAGCCGATGATGAGCGGGCGGGCGAACAGGGCGTGCGCGGCGAGCGGGATGAGCTGCAGCGCCTTGACGTTCGGCCATATGACCGGACCGCCCGCGGAGAAGGCATAGGCGGTGGAGCCGGTGGGCGTGGAGACGATCACGCCGTCCGCGCCGAAGGAGTTCATCTCCACATCGTCCACGCGGATGGACAGTTCGACCATCTTGCCGCGGTCGGCGCGTTCCAGCGTGATGTCGTTCAGGGCCCAGTCCTCGATGGGTTCGGATGCACCGGGCAGCCACACGTCCACATGGGCGATCATGCGCTCGTCGATGGAGTAGTCGTGTTCGGCGATGCGTCGGATCGCCTCGTCGATCTGGAAGCTTTCGAATTCCGCCAGGAAGCCCACATGCCCCATGTTCACGCCGAGAATCGGCACCTGGGTGCAATGCACCAGTTCGGCCGCGCGCAGGATGGTGCCGTCGCCGCCGAGCACCACCACGATCTCCGTGTCATCGGGCACGCAGGCCGGCTGCACGCCGAAATCGGGGGCCTCGGTGTTGTCGATGATCGTCACGTCGAATCCGGCCACGCGCAACTGGCTCACCGCCTCGGACACCACGGTGCCGGACTGCCTGAGCCTGGTATGCGTCACCACCACAGCATTGCGCTTGGCCATTGGACCTCCTGTGTTCCGGGGATGCGTTCCATTGACCATCCTAACCGGCGTTGCCGCCATCGGACCGGACCTTCTTCCCGATTCGTCCGAATCCGGCGCATCCGATCGGCGGACCGGACGGGCGGCAAGTTCCACGGAGTCGATTATTCTGGTTTGCCGGCATACAATGGCAGGCGTACGGCGATGCGTACCGGCACCTGCCCGCGAAGCGTCATCCGCAGCGAACGGCGTCGCGCACGGCATGCCGGAGAGCAAGAAGAACACCAAACAGAAGAGCTGAGGAAGCGCAGGAACCATGTCCGACGACTTCGACGAATCCTCCCTCAATGAGGAGGCCTCGAAGGGGCTGTCATGGTGGTATTCGTCCGACGACCCCAACCGCACCCATGAGGAGCGGACCTCCCGTCGTATCCGCCGCATCGGCCTGACCGACCGGCTGCTCAGCCACCCAGGCCGTCTTTCCATCCTGTATTTCGTGGTGCTCATCGTGCTGGTCACGGCCCTGCTGCTGCTGCCGTTCTCCACGCATGACTGGGTGTTCACCAACTTCCCCGTGGCCTTCTTCACCGCGGTCTCGGCGTTGTCCACGTGCGGCATCCCGGTGGTGAACACGGCCGAGTACTGGTCCACGTTCGGGCAGGTCGTCATCCTGTTCTCCATCCAGTTCGGCGGCCTCGGCGTCATGACCTTCGCCTCGATGGTGGCGCTCGGCGTCTCCCGCCGTCTCAAGGTCTCCCAGCGCATGCTCACCGCCAGCGAGCTCGGCACCACCAAGCTTTCTGAGATCAAAAGCGTACTCACCGTGGTGTTCGGCACCTTCGTGATCGCCGAGGGACTGACCTTCGCGCTGCTGCTGCCGGAACTGTTCCGCGTGAACCACGGCCAGCTCGGCCGCACCCTGTGGCAGGCGCTGTTCTACGCCGTCTCCGCCTACAACAACACCGGCTTCACGCCCGACGCCACCGGCCTGCACATCAACCGTTGGGGCGTGGGCCTGCCGATCCTCATCAGCGCCTTCGTGGGCACGCTCGGCTTCCCCGTGGTGCTCAACCTGGTCCAGTGCGCGCGCAAACGCCAGAGCCCGAAGCGCTGGACGCTGCACACCAAGCTCACGCTGGTGACCACCGGTCTGCTGGTGATCGCCTCGCTCGCCTGGTTCCTGCTGGTCGAATGGGGCAACACCGGCCTGTTCCCGGCCGACGATCCGGGCATGAAGCTCAGGCGCGCGCTTTCGGCCGCCGTGATGCCGCGTTCGGCCGGATTCGACATCTCCTGGGTGCCCGAGGTGACCAACGAGACCAAGGTGTTCATGAGCGTGCTCATGTTCATCGGCGCCGGATCGTCCTCCACGGCGGGCGGCATCCGCGTGACCACGTTCGCGGTGATCATCCTCATCTGCGGCGCGTCCTTCACCGGCCACCGCGACGTGACCGCGTTCCACCGCCGCATCCCCCGCCGCATCCAGATGACGTCCGTCTCCGTGTGCACCGCATGCTTCGCGCTGGTGATGGTGGGTGCGGTCGCCCTGATGTTCGTGACCGGCTGCGCGTTCGTGGACGCCGTGTTCGAGGCCTGTTCGGCGTTCTCGCTGGGCGGCTACTCCGTGGGTGTGGCCAGCGCCGGCAACGCCGCGTCCATGTTCATCCTCGCCGGCGAGATGATCGTGGGCCGTCTGGGCCCGCTCACCATCGCCTACGCCATCAGCAGGCCGATGGCGCCCGAGCCCATCCGCTACCCGCAGGAAAACATCATCGTCGGCTGACAGCCGGCCCGGTTCTTTGGTTCGATGCATATGTTCGGCAAGCATTCGTTTGAGGAGGTTATTCGCATGGCAGTCAAGCCTCGTGACACCAAGAGCAGCAACAAGAGCGTGCTGGTCATCGGCCTGGGCCGTTTCGGCGGCTCCGTGGCCTCCACCCTCGACCAGATGGGCCAGGACGTGCTCGCCGTGGACAAGAACCCGGAGATCGTGGCCCGCTGGTCCGCGCACCTGCCCACGATCCAGGCGGATATGACCGACGTGATGGCCATCGAGCAGATCGACGCCTCCCAGTTCGACACGGCCGTGGTGGCCATCGGCGACAGCATCGAGGCGTCCGTGATCATCACCGGCAACCTGCTGGACGCCGGCATCTCGGATCTGTGGGCCAAGTCCGTCTCCCAGGAGCACGCGCGCATCCTGCAGCGCATCGGCGCGCGCCACATCATCAACGCCGAAACGGACGCCGGCAAGCGCGTGGGTCATCTCGTGGCCGGCAACTACCTCGACTACATCGAGATCGACGGCCCGTATACCGTGGTCAAGATCCATACGCCGTTGTACGCGGTGGGCCGCACCATCGAGAACGTGCAGGTCCACGACAAGTACGGCGTGACCGTGGTGGGCATCAAGGCCCCCGGCAAGGAATTCCAGTACGGTTCCAGGGAACTGGTCATGCACCGCAACGACGAGCTCATCATCATGGGCAAGCAGGATCAGATCGACCACTTCATCCAGGGCTGATTCGTTCAGGGACGAGCGCGCGTTTTGCACGGATGCCATCACGCGGATCTCAGATGCTTCGCACGATGGCATTTGCCGCTGAGCATGACCACGGCCGAGCTGGTGTCCAAACTCAGCGAGGTGTCACAGACCGCGTGCTCCACCATCGTGCCGTCGCGCAGGATGGCCGTATTCGCCTTGAGCAGTCTGCATTGCAGGTTTCCGGCGTCCAGATCGACCACGGTCACCTGATCCGCTTCCGACCGGCCCTCGTACTGGGTCATGCCGAACCGGGAGAACATGGCGCTGTGCAGCGGACGGATGACCAGCGCGTTGCCGCTGACGGTTCCGGTGGTCAGCATGCCTTTGAGCGTGATGTTGCCGCCGCTGACGTGCTGCCGGCTCAGCAGTTTGCCGTTCACGAGGATGTCGCCGCTGCAATGGACGTTGCCGGAACAGCGCAGTTCGCCGGTCATGCCGATGGCGTCACAGAACAGGTCGCCGGAGATTTCGATGATGCCGCGTCCGGTGAGGCACCGTATGCGGGCGACTCCCCTGCACCGCACCTTGCCGCCTTCCAATTCCAGGATCTCGCCGTCGAGCGATTCGGCCTCCAGCAGCGCCCTGACCGTGGTACATCGGAAACGGACGCCTCTGGCGAACCTTGTCCGTGCGGTGACGTCTATCACATCGTGGTCTCCCGGCATCACGTATATCATTCCCGTTGACTCGCCGTTCATGGTGTGCTCTTCTCTCTCGTTTCGTATGCACAACTCATCATGCATACGTTCTCGACGCTACCGGTAGAGAGCTCTGTGTATGTAAACGCATGAAAGGCAAAAAGCCGATGAGATCGTATGCATTATTGCATGCGATACGGTGCTGTTTGCAGGAAGATGGGCTGCGGTTGCACGTCACTGTGCAACGATATGCCGCCGTGCCGCGCAGGGTATTTTCAACGGGCGCCGCGCATGGATGCGCATACCCTATGCGCGCGCGTACAGCAGGTATTCCGCGTTGCCGTGAGTTCCGGTGATGGGGCTGTCGGCGGTGGCGACCACCGTGAGTCCGCAGCGTTCGGCGCAGGCGACCACAGTGTCCAACGCCTGACGGCGCAACGTCTCGTCCTCCACGATGCCGTTCTTGCCGAGGCCTTCACGCCCCACTTCGAACTGCGGTTTGACCAGCAGCACGATCTGCGCCCCCGGTGCCACGATGCGTGCGATCACCGGAATCACGTAGGTCAGGGAGATGAAGGAGACGTCCGACACGATCATCTGAGGTCGGAACGGCAGATCGTCGGCCTCGACCTCGCGGATGTTCACGCCGCTCATCTCGATGACGCGGCCGTCACTGGCGATGCGCGGGTCAAGCTGTCCGTGACCCACGTCGAGGGCGATGACCTTGGCCGCTCCCCCGCGCAGCAGCACGTCGGTGAAGCCGCCGGTGGAGGCGCCGATGTCGAGGCATTCCAGGCCTTCGGGGCCGGTCAGGCCGTTATCGGCGAAGGCGGAGAAGGCGCCCAGCAGCTTGTAGGCGCCGCGGGAGACGTAGTCGTCGCCCTTGTCCACGGCGAGCTCGCTATGGCCGGCCTTGACCATGAAGGAGGGTTTGGTGATGGTCTCGCCGTCCACGCGCACATGGCCGGCCTTGATGAGCCGCTGCGCCTTGGCCCGTGATTCCACCAGCCCGGACGCCACCAGCATCATGTCGAGACGGTCCAGCGGCGTGGACGGATCAAGATTCTGCTCGGTCATATGGCTTTCTCTCGGTTGGTGTGTTGATGTGTGATTGGCTCCCCTCTCTGAGGGAGCTGGCCGCGGAGCGGACTGAGGGGAGACCCGTTTACCGGATTAACTCCCCTCAGCCTCACTTCGTTCGGCAGCTCCCCTCAGAGAGGGGAGCCAATAAAGACCTGCGGAGCTTATGCTACCGGCCCGGCATCATCGCGATTCGTCGAGACGCTGCTGGAGGGACCTGAGGACGGCCTGATAGGTTTCGAGCTGTTCGTCGATGGGCTTGTCCTCGATGCCGGCGAGTTCGAGGTACCGCTCTTCGATCGGAATCCGAGTCGCCGGGGTGCCGGCTTCGGAAGCACCCGCAGGCGTTTCCGAAGCCGTATCCCCATACGATTGCATGGCCTCGGCCATAATCGCTTTCAGTCCTTCAGTTCGAAGGTCGGCACCGTGGTCTCGTCCAGCTTGGCACCCTTGTCGGCAGCCTCCCAGGCGGCGCAGATGGCCGCACGAAGGCCGTCGATGCTCGTGGCGTCGCTGACGTGCACACTGCCGTTTTCGAACCATGCGCAGGCGTCGCGGCACTTCCAGGTGCCGTCCTCGGCGCGCACCGGCTCGGGCTGTACGCATCCCAGTTCGCGCAGGTCACGTGCCACGTATGTGGGGCGCAGATGCACGGGGGCGAGCATGAGCTCGGTCGGATTGGTCACGCCGGTCAGCACGGCCAGCGAGTCGTATCCGCCGCGGTTGCCGGCCTCGATGTCCGTGTCCAGACGGTCGCCGATGGCGATGGACGCCTCCTTGGGCACCAGGTCATGGCCTTCGGCGGCGTTGAGCTCACGGGCCTCGTCGTACATGTACGATTCGGGCTTGCCCGCGGAGGCCACCGGCTCCACGCCGGTGGCGGCGATCACGGCGCGGATCATCGAACCGCAGCCGGGGGCGATGCCCAGCTCGCGAGGGATGGTGAGATCGCGGTTGGTCACGAAGTATTCAGCACCGGCCTCCACGGCGAAGGCCACGTTGGCCATCATCTGCCAGGTCATCTCCGGGTACCAGCCTTGGATGACGGCCTGGGGATGATCCTCGGGGCCCTCCACGATGGTCAGGCCGTTGCGCGAGACCTCCTCACGGAGGTGTTCGGCGCCCAGCACCTGCACCTTGGCCCCGGCCGGCACGGCCTTGGCCACCATGCGGGCGGCCACCACGGAGGAGGTGATCACCTGCCACGGTTCCACGTCGAGGCCGAATCCCTTGAGCTGGTCGGCCACCACGTGCTGGAAGCGCGAGGAGTTGTTCGTGGTGTATTCGATGGTCATGCCGGCCCGCTCGGCGGCGCGGATGGAGTCGGCGGCGTGCTCCACCGGGTTCTTGCCACGGTAGACCACGCCGTCAAGGTCCAGTAGCGCCAGCTGGTAGGCCTCGGCCAGGGTGCGATCGGTTCCTTTGAGGAAACGGGTCATTACTCCGCGGTCTCCTCGGACTGCTCGGCGTCTTGGGCGATCTCGGTGGACTCTTCGGAGGATTCGTCAGACTGTTCCTCGGCCGGCTCGGTCTCAGAGGACTCCTCGGACTCGGTCTCAGCCTCAACGGTCTCCTCGGCCGGTTCGTCCTCGGCGGTTTCGGTCTCTTCGGCCGGTTCCTCATCGGACTCAGCGTCATCGGAATCGTCCTCAGCACCGGAATCCTCGGACTCGCCGGCTTCATTCTCGCCATCCTCATCGGAGCTCTCCGGCTCCAGCTCAGGCGCATACTCGGCCTCGGACGGGTCGATGCCCAGCTTCTCCAACACTTCGGAATCATCGGTGAGGCCGGCCAGATCGTGGTCGATCACCACGTCGTCGCTGTCCTCGTCGATGTCCTCCTCGGCGAACTGGTCCTCAAGACGGTCCAGCAGGCCGTCGAGCGCGGCGGCTTCCTCATCACGGCCGGCCTGCTCCAGGAAGTACTGCTCGGCCTGCACCGCACGCATGCGGTACTCGCCCGGCAGACCCTGGGAGCGGCCCACGGTGTGCGCCACATTGATGGCCTTGTCCCACAGCTGCAGATCGCCCAGCGCACCGGCGTACACCAGGAACATCTCGACCTTGGCGGCGCCGACCAGGCTCTTGCCCTCGTCGGAAAGCGCCAACTCCACGGCCTTGTCCGGGTTGCCCACGCCACGCTCGCAGTCGGCGATGAACGGCAGGTAGTCCGGGAAGCCGTTCATGCGGTAGGCGGTGCGGAATTCGCGCAGGGCCAGCTTGTACTCGCCCTGACGGTAGGCCACGAAGGCCAGTGTCTCACGGGCGAAGTCGATACGGGAGGCCTGGCGGGCCACCCACTTGGCGTGCTCCAGCGCGGCGGCCGGATCGCTCTCCTCCAGCGCGTAGGCGGCCAGGATGTGCAGGCCGATGTTCTCGGCGTGCTCCTTGGACAGGCCGCGCAGACGCTCGCGCTCGTCGCTGGAGAGCATGCGCCACTCCATACCCTTGGGCATCTTCGGCTCGTCCGGGCGACGGTCGGTGTACGGGTTCTGCGAGGGGAAGCTCATGGTGCCGTCGGAGTTGCGGCGCGGCTTCCTCATGTATTCGGAACGCTTCTGCTCACGGTATTCGCGCTTCTCCTGCGGGGTGAACTCGCGGCGTTCGCCATCGTTGCGGTTGTCGCGGCGATCGTTGCGGCGATCGTCATCGCGGCGCTGGTAGCGCGGGTTCTCGCCGTGCTCGCGGCGCGGCTTGAAGCCTTCGCCTTCCTCATGACGACGCGGCTTGAAACCGTCGCCATCGCCTTCATGGCGGCGCGGACGGAAGCCCTCGCCATCACGACGGTCGTTGCCGCGGTAGCCGCCTTTACGGAAACCACCGGACTTGCCGTACGACTTGTTGCCGTAGGACTTATGGAAGCCACCGGAACGGCCGGACTCGCCCTCGCCGTCACGACGCTGGTAGCCTTCGCCGTCCTCGCGGCGACGCGGCTTGAAGCCCTCGCCATCGTCACGACGCGGACGGAAGCCGTCGCCGTCACGGCGCGGACCGTTGCCGCGGTAGCCGCCCTTGTGGAAGCCGCCGGACTTGCCGTAGGACTTGCGGAAACCGCCGGAACGGCCCTCGCCATCGCCTTCGCGGCGCGGCTTGTAGCCCTCGCCGTCACCGTCGTGACGACGCGGCTTGAAACCGTCGCCGTCCTCGTGGCGACGCGGACGGAAGCCCTCGCCGTCACGGCGGAAGCCGCCCTTGCCGCGCGGCTTGAAGCCCTTGCCGCCGCGGTTGCCGGGGCGACGGTCGCCATAGGACTTGCGGCCGCCGTAGGACTTGCCGGAATGCTCGTTACCTTCTGCCATCTACGATTCCTTTACTGCTTACTGCTGAAATGATTAACGATTGATCCCGCCAGACCAGACCGACATGAATCCGGTCCGGCTACCCCTCGGTCGGCTTCCCCGACGGCTCCCCTGTCAGGGGAGCCGAGAACGAAAGTCACGCCGATTTTGGTTTAACGGTTTTCCACGGCGCCGAGCGCCTTCTTGCCGCGGCGGATGAGGGCGAAACGACCGGCGAGGAAGTCGCCCTCGGCCAGCGTCTGCTCGTCATCCTCCACACGGTTGTTGTTGAGGTACACGCCGCCGGACTTGATGGCGCGGCGTGCCTCGGAGCCGGACTTGAACAGGCCGGCGGCCTGGGCGGCGTCGATCACGCGATCGCCCGGCTTGGCGGTGGGGAACACATGCTCGCCGTTCTCGTCGGCCACCTTGAAGCCGTCCAGCACGGATTCGAGCGTGTCCTCGTCGATGTCCTCAAGATTGCCACCGCGGCCGAACAGCGCGGAGGAGGCGTCGATGGCGGCCTGGGTGGCGGCCTCGCCATGCACGAAGCTGGTGACCTCCCATGCCAGCGTCTTCTGCGCCTCGCGGGCGCCGGGATTGGTCTTGGACTCCTCCACGAGACGTTCGATCTCCGCCTTGGGGAGGAAGGTGAAGGCCTTGAGCAGGCTCTCCATCTCCACGTCCGGGCGGTTGATCCAGAACTGGTAGAACTTGTACGGCGAGAGCATGGTGGCGTCGAGCCAGACGGCGTTGCCCTCGGACTTGCCGAACTTCTTGCCCTGCGCGTCCGTGATGATCGGGCTGGTGAACACGTTGACGTCCACGCCGCGCACCTTGTGGATGAGGTCGAGGCCGGAGGTCAGGTTGCCCCACTGGTCGGAGCCGCCGAGCTCCAGCGTGCAGTGGTATTCGTCGAACAGGTGCAGGAAGTCGTTGCCCTGGAGCACCTGGTAGCTGAACTCGGTGAAGGAGATGCCTTCCTCGGAGTTGAGGCGGCGGGCCACGGTGTCCTTGGCGAGCATGGTGCCCAGGCGGAAGTTCTTGCCGACATCGCGCAGGAAGTCGATGACGGACATGGAGGCGGTCCAATCGTAGTTGGACACGAAGCGCACCGGATTGGCGCCTTCGGTCTCCAGAATGCCGCCGATCTGGTTCTTGAGACGCTCGGCCCATCCGGCCACCACGTCCTTCGGGTTCAGGGTGCGTTCGCCGGACTGGCGCGGATCGCCGATCAGACCGGTGGCGCCGCCCACGAGGGCGATCGGGTGATGGCCCGCCAACTGCAGGTGGCGCATGTTGATGAGCTGCACCAGGTTGCCGATGTGCAGGGAGGCGGCGGTAGGATCGAAACCGCAATAATAGGTGATCGGCTCGCCGTTCAATGCGTGTGCGAGTCGATCGCGGTCCGTGGACTGCGAGATCAACCCGCGCCATTCCAGTTCATCGAGCAGGGTGTCGAATCCTGCCTCTTTGAAGTCGATGACGTGAGCCATAACTGGTCGCTCTCCCTATCGAATTGTGTGATTTGGACGTGCTTTACTCGGTTTTCAAGCGTCTCCAAGTCTCGCAGAACACACCGACAGTGGACGGGCCGCGGGTTGCCGGGCGGGGCAGGGCGCCGATCGCCCCTCGCCGTGGGCCCGCCGCAGAGCCGCTCATGCCCGACCGCGGACTCGGCCGGGCATGACGCACGGTTTCGGGCTTGATTGCCGTCACCTGCCGCCGCGGTGCAGCTTCTCCATCGTCTCGCGCAGCTCCTGCAGCGTCTCGTTGTTGCGGTTGGTCTTCAGGCGCGGGAACGAGGCGATCATACGGCGCTGCTGGCGGTTGAACATGGAGTCGGCCACGTCACGCACGCGCAGCATGAATTCGGCGGACATCTCCTTGCCGTTCTGCCACGACTCGCCGACCTTCTCCCCCACCTTGCCGGGCATGCCGCCGAATCGTTCGGAGGCGCCGTCCATCACGCCGGAGGCCATGCTCGCCGCGCCGGAGACGGCATCGCCCACCTTCTCGCGCATGGCGTCGCCGTATTGGGCCGCCTTGGCCATGGCCACCTTGAACTGCTCGAGGCTCTGCTCGAAGTTCACGATGCCGCACACGGTGATCACGGTGTCAATGGCGGTAAGCACCACCAGCACGGCGAACAGCACATGGACCATCTGCAGCGGAATCAAGGCCGTCACTCGTTCCACCTGCGGTTGCACCACGTCCACGATCACCACGCCGCCGATGCCGAAAACCACGGCGCCGAGCAGGCACACGCGGCCCTGGATGTTGAAACGGAAGTGGGAGTAGTCCCACCAGCGGGCGTGGAACAGCTGCTCCATGGCCCAGGAGGTGACGTATTCGAGGATCGAAGCGCCGATCATCGAAATGAGGAAGATGACCAGCGGATCGCGCATATCGCCGAACACCACCACGCCGGTCACCGCGCCGGTGCCGTAGATCGGGCACAGCGGGCCGTTGAGGAAGCCGCGGTTCACCCAACGGCGCTCCTGACAGGAGACGAGAATCGACTCATAGACCCAGCCGGCGAAGCTGTAGAAGATGAACCAGAGGAACAGGTACTCGACGATCAGCGGCATCGGCGGGCTCCGGCTCCGATTTCGGGCAGCGGCGCGCGAGCGGGCAGGGCCTTCTTGTGGAAGCGGCCGCGGGAGAACGTCTCGCGGGTGGCGGAGATCTTGTCCGCGAGGGTGACCAGGTAGCCTTCGATGTAGGCCGGCGGCACCGGGGTCATCGGGAACATGTGCTTTTCGATGCTGTCGCGTTCGATGTCATTGAGGGTGAAGTCCCTCAGGGCGTTGCGCAGGGCGGCATGGCCGTGCGTGAAGCCGTGCCAGCGGTGCTCGCCGTTGTCCCAATCGTGCCAGTCGTACAGGAAGTAGTCGTGCAGGAGGGCGGCGCGGATGAGCGAACGCAGGTCCACGCGATGCCACAGGTGGGCGCGGTCGGCCAGCCAGACGGCCAGGCACGCCACGCGCACGGAATGAGCGAAGGTGGTCACGTTGCCGTGCTGGTAGCAGCAGCGTTCGATCTGCATGTGGTCATGTTCGATGACGTCGCGGCCGTGCTTGGCCACGAGTCGTTGGATCTGCGTACGGGTGAGCAGACGTCCCACGGTTCCGGACTCCTCACAATCGACTGTCTGTTTCTACGGTGCCGATTGTAGGACGCACGCCGAACGCCCGGCCTCATCCGCGGGGATGATTGGTCTTATCTTGGCTCCCCTCAGTCCGCTTCGCGGACAGCTCCCCTCAGAGAAGGGAGCCAAGGTTGTTGCTACCGAGCGGCCTGCCCGTCGAGGTACTGCTGGTAGGCGCGGAATCCGCCGATCAGGCTGGCCACCTCGTAGCCGCGGTCGGCGAGGATCTCCGCCACTTCCTCGCTCCACCAGCCTTCGGCGCAGTAGACCACGACCTTCCGGTCCTTCGGCACGGTCCTCAGTACGTGGGCCAGCGGGTCGAGCGGCGCGTTGATGGCGCCTTCTACCGGATGCGCGGCCACGTCGGCCGGCTCGCGCAGGTCGAGCAACGTGACCGTGTCGGGATCCAGCGCGGCGAACTCCTCCGGCGTGATGCGCCCGAACGACGGCTCGTCGGTCTCCTCCGCATCCTTACCGATGCGCACGGCAATGGTCATAATCAATCCCCTTCATGGTCTCCTGGGCATCCGTTGGCTGGGCTCACCCAACGCAACGGACGCATGGCATGGTTCGCCGACTGCGGCGGGCCCGAATCAGATCGCGCAGGCCGGCTGCACGTAGTTGGCCGGGTCGAGGGCAGTGATGGTCGGGTTATCGCCGCATACCGGGCAGTCCGGCACATGCTTCGGCAGCGGTACACGGCGGATGTTCATGGTCAGCGCGTCCACGGTGAGCATGCGGCCCACCAGCGGCTCCCCTACTCCCACGATGAGCTTGGCCGCTTCGGTGGCCTGCAGGCTGCCGATCACGCCCACCACCGCGCCGAGCACACCGGCCTCCTTGCAGGTCGGGATCTCGCCGGCGGCCGGCATGTCGCGGAAGATGCAGCGGTAGCAGGGGCCCGCGCCTGGCACCACGTCCATAACCTGGCCCGCAAAGCCCACCACGCCAGCGTGGATGAACGGCTTGCCGGCCAGCACGCAGGCGTCGTTGATGAGGAACTTCGCGGCGAAGTTGTCCGTGGCATCCAGCACCAGATCATATGGGGCGATAAGTTCGGCGATGTTGCCGACGCTCACCAGTTCGTGATGGGTCTCCACGGTGACGTCCGGGTTGAGCTCGCGGATGGCCTCCGCGGCCGACTCCACCTTGGGCTCCCCCACGCGGGCCGTGGTGTGGATGATCTGGCGTTGCAGGTTGCTCAGGTCCACCACGTCGCCGTCCACCAGGCCGATGCGGCCCACGCCGGCCGCCGCAAGATACAGCGCCGCCGGCGAGCCGAGGCCGCCCGCGCCGATGATGAGCACGCTGGAGGCCAGCAGCCGCTTCTGCCCTTTGACGCCGACACCCTTGAGGATGAGGTGGCGCGCGTACCGTTCAAGCTGTTCGTCCGTGAATGCCATGTTGCTTCTCCTTAACCCTCTTGGAAGGGAGCTCACCACAGGTGGCTGAGAGGAGTCCCGGCCGAATAGGCCTCACCACTCCCCTCAGCCAACTGCGGCGGCGGTTTCGTCAGTGCAGGTATCCGGTGGTCGGGCTGGATGGCACCGCCTGGCCCTCGGTCACCTTGCCGAGGCCGGACAGGTAGGCCGCGCGACCGGCGTTAATGGCGTTCTTGAACGCCTCGGCCATGAGCGGGATGTTGCCGGCGGAGGCCACGGCGGTGTAGGCCATGACGGCGTCCGCGCCCATCTCCATGGCGTCGCATGCCTGGCTCGGGCGGCCGATGCCGGCGTCGATGATCACCGGCACGTGCGCGTTGGCGATGATGATCTCGATGAAATCGCGCATCCTCAGGCCCATGTTGGAGCCGATGAGCGAGCCGAGCGGCATGACGGCTGCGGCGCCGGCCTCCTCGAGCTGGCGGGCCGCGATCGGGTCCGGGAACATGTAGGGCATGACCACGAAGCCTTCCTTGGCCAGCATCTCGGTGGCGCGGATGGTTTCGGCGTTGTCCGGCAGGAGGTACTTGGTCTCGTGCTCAATCTCCACCTTGACGAAGTCGGTGTGGCACACCTCGCGGGCCAGTCGGGCGATACGCACGGCCTCCTCGGCGTTGCGCGCGCCGGACGTGTTCGGCAGCAGCGTGATGCCCTCGGGGATGTAGTCGAGCACGCTGTTCTCGGTGGTCTGGGCGCGGCGCAGCGCCATCGTGACGATCTGCGTGCCGGCATGCTCGACCGTGGCCTTGATGAGGTTCAGGTCGTAGCGGCCGGAACCCAGGATGAAGCGCGACTGGAATTCGTGGCCGCCGAGGTTGAGCGGCTTGTCCTCCACCGGCAGCATGGGGGCGGCGGTGCCCACGGGGTTGACGACGGCGGGTTGCGGCGGCAACGGCGTCGCCTCGACGGATGCTTCGGTAACCGGATTGATGTTCATGGTTGTTTTCCTTTCATATCCGCCCCTCTCTGAGGGGAGCTGTCACGAAGTGACTGAGGGGAGCAATACAACCGAATGGCTGCTTTCGGACTCCCCTCAGTCCGCTTCGCGGCCAGCTCCCCTCAGAGAGGGGGAGCCATATGTTGTACGGTCGCTCAGCCGCCCTGGACGAACTGCACGATCTCCATCACGCACTGGTCGTCCAGCATGGCCTCGGCGCGCTTCTCACGCGGGATGATCTCGCCGTTGAGTTCGATGGCCACACGCTCGGCGCGGAATCCGTGCGCTTTGAGGTAGTCGGCGACGCTGACCGGCGCCTCGAGCGTGACCTGCTCTCCGTTGACCTGCATTTGAGCTCCCTTCCGAATACTAAAAAAGGGCGCACGAAACGAACCGTACCTTAAGTGGTGCGCCCATTCATGAACCCAGTCATGCGACCGTGCATGACCCGATGGCGCATTGGCTACACCACGCAAGCCGCACACGGCTGAATTATGCGTACGAACTGCGGTGGAGAACCCGACAAATCTTCGGACAACGATTCCTTACGGCGGCATGACCCGCGTCAAGTTCCCCGGTCGAAGCTTCGCTTCCTCTCAGCCTTGCGGCTCCCGTTCGTTACGGTACCCCAGTGTAGGTGCGATGTATGACAACGCTCGACAATGCCGAATCGACGAGCTGCCATTTCGGGATGACGTTCCATTACCTTGTCGCCCCACCTATCGCGTCACTTTTCGAAATAAGCCCATATTTCATGAAAAGCGATCACTGAGCGCCTGTCAGTGATCGCTTTTCACGAAATCAAGCCTCATTTCGAAAATAACGATCACTGACGCACGCTCAGTGATCGTTATTTTCGAAGCATGGCATCAGAACGTGCCGGGGGCCTTGTAGGCGGAGCCGTCCGAGGTGGAGGCCGGGAAGAGCTTGAGCTCCTCGACCTGGGCCTTGGCGTCGGCGATCTGCTCACGCACGCGGCCGTAGGCGGTGCCGCCCTTGCCGTTGCGGGAGTCGACCGAGCCATGGCTGGAAAGCACCTCGCGCACGCCCGGGGCCACGTCGGCCGGCAGGAACGCGGCGAAGGTGTCGATGAAGTCCTGGTCGGTCAGGTCCCACAGCTCCTGGCCGCGGCCCTCGGCGATCTTGACGCATGCGCCGGAAAGCTCGTGGGCATGGCGGAACGGCACGCCGTTCTTGACCAGCCACTCGGCGATGTCGGTGGCGAGCGCGAAGCCGGTCGGCGCCTCGGCCTCAAGACGGTCGGCGTCGAAGTGCATCGTACGGACCATGCCGGTAAAGGCGGGCAGCAGCACCTCGAGCGTGTCGACCTGGTCGAACACGGCCTCCTTGTCCTCCTGCAGGTCACGGGCGTAGGCGGTGGGCAGGCCCTTGAGGGTGGCTAGCAGGCCGGTCAGGTCGCCGATGAGACGGCCGGACTTGCCGCGGGCCAGCTCGGCGATGTCCGGGTTCTTCTTCTGCGGCATGATCGAGGAGCCGGTGGAGTAGGCGTCGTCCAGCTTGACGAACGCGAACTCCTGCGTGTTCCAGATGATGATCTCCTCCGAGAGGCGGGAGATGTCCACGCCGGTCATGGCGGCCACGAACGCGAACTCGGCCACGAGGTCGCGGGCTGCGGTGCCATCGATGGAGTTGTCGGTCACGCGGGAGAAGCCGAGCTCGCGGGCCACGGCCTCCGGGTCGAGACCCAGGGTGTTGCCGGCCAGAGCGCCGGAGCCGTACGGGGAGGCGTTGATGCGCTTGTCCCAGTCGATGAGGCGCTGCACGTCGCGGATGAGCGGCCAGGCGTGGGCCATGAGCTGGTGGGCCAGCAGCACCGGCTGGGCGTGCTGCATGTGGGTGCGGCCCGGCATCACGGTGCGTCCGGCCTTCTCGGACTGTTCGATCAGTGCGTTGACGAGGTCGAGCAGCAGGCCGGCGATCACGCGGGAGTGACGGCGCAGCCAAATACGGATCAGGCAGGCGATCTGGTCGTTGCGGGAGCGGCCGGCACGCAGCTTGCCGCCGAGCTCGTCGCCGGCGATGTCGATAAGGCCGCGTTCGAGCGCGGTGGCCTCGTCCTCGTCGTCTTCAATCGGGGCGAAGGAGCCGTCGTCCACGTGACGCTGCAGGGTGTCGAGCGCGTCCTCCATACGCTGCAGCTCGTCGGCGGTCAGGAGACCGGCGCGGCCGAGCGCGCGGGCGTGGGCGCGGGAGCCGGCGATGTCGTCGTCGGCCAGACGCCAATCGAACTGGGTGGACTTGGACAGGCGGGCCAGCTCGGCGGACGGGCCGGACGTGAAGCGGCCGCCCCACAGGGCCAGATGTTCGTTGTTTTCAGGCATGAATCACTCCTTAATAAAATCCAAGAAGCTCCGCAAAGCTCTATTATCAGCTGCAAGCAAGGCTATCAGCGCGCGGCTACATCATCATCCGCCGCGTCCGAGTCGATGTCGTAGCCGCCTTTGAGGATAAAGTCCTTCAGCAGCTTGGAAGCCAACATGTTCACCTTGAAACGCTTTAGGGGCATGCCCTCTTTCGCTTCAAGATAATGCTGCGCCCGCGCCTCGTCAATGGTGGCTTTCAGCTTACCGAGCCTGTCATATTCATTGATATTCGCTTCACTAAGTTTAAGCGCCAGCATCTCCTCCACCAGAGACCGATCGACCCCGGTCGCGTCAACGAGCTTGTCGATTTGCTCGTCTTTTTCTCGTCGCGCATACCGGGTGATGTACTCTCGCAACGACATGCCCTCTTCCACGGTCACATCGCCACGTTCCACATCGTGCAGGAACAGTTCGGCCAGACGCTGTTCGTCCGCTGAAAGCGCGGCAAAGGAACGATGCAGTTCCTCGGATGCGGACTGCAGCTCAGGGCTCTGCTCTTGCAGCGCCTTCAGCCATTTCACGAAGTTGGCATTCATGTAATCGGTATCGATCAGACCAGTGTCAATCTCGGTGAGATAGCCTTCCAAATCATATGGCGCTTCAGTATTGTCATTGTCCTGATCGGCGGAATCGTTATCGTCGAACAATTCCTTATAGCGCTGAGCAAGAATCAGGTAGGAACGTTCATCGATCGATGGCTGCACAGTGGTGGCCACGCCATCGTCATCGACGCACTCAAACGTCGGATGATCCCAAGTGAAACCCTGTACTTTGGCGGCTTCCAACGCCTTGTTCAGTTCCACGAATTCCTTGGCGAACTTGCGCTTCGATTCCACCGACTCCGGCAGTCGAGCCAAATCACTCGCACCGGATGATTTGAACACCTCTTGAATTTCCGCAAAGCGTTCGTCCATCGCCCGGACATTCTCCGGCAGCTTCTGTACGAACAGATCAAGCGGCCGGTCCCCTGAATACAGTTTGACCGCGGCCTTGATGTTCTCGCGCATCGTATGCGGTTTGCGGTAATAGCGAATAGTGCCGAACGGCTTGTCCGGTCCGAACAGTCGGTTGGTGCGACTGAACGCCTGAATAATGCTCTCGTATTCGATGACCTTATCCAGATACAGCGTGTTCACCCATTTGGAGTCGAAGCCCGTGAGCATCTGGTCGACCACGATCAGCAAGTCAAGACGCTGTTCCCGGTTCGAATCGATGCCGACATAAGGATCTTTATGCGAAAGCCTCGAAGAAATGTCCTTCTTCATGGCCGGCCAGTCCACAATGCCGAAATGCTTGCCGTACGCTGCGTTGTAGTCGGTCATGATTTCGGCGAGCGCGTCGCCTTTCATGGTGGCGCCGGCATTGTTGTCGATGTTGGGGTCGAACAGCGCGGTTACGCGCATCTCAGGCGCCTGTTCCTTGAACAGGTGGTAATAGCTGATGGCCTCCGGTATGGAGCTGGTGGCAAGCATCGCGTGGAATTTCCTACCATGGCTGAGCACAGGGAACTGTTCGAGTATGTCCTTGACCACCATGGTCTCATGCTCGGTTCCGATGCCATACTGTTCCCGGCCAAGGAATCCCTCGATGCTGGTGCCGCGGCTGCCATCAGCATCGACCTCGGAGCCCATGGGGATCTGCGACTTGTCCATGTAGTGCTCGTATACCTTGGCTTTGACGGGGTCGCCGAGCGCCTCTTCCACGCTCGAGGCTTTGGCTTGCTGCAATGCCACTGCGAGTCGCACATCGGAATCCTTGTATGTGGTGACCATATACGGGTCGAAGCCGAGCACGTTATGGTCGCGGATGCCATCGGCGATGCTGTAGCGGTGCAGGCATCCTCCGAACACCATTGCGGTGGTGGAATGCTTCTTCTTGTTTTCGCCCAGAATCGGTGTGCCGGTGAATCCGAAGAACAGCGCGTTCGGGAAGGTGCGGCGAATATCCTGCAGCATGTCGCCAAACGTGGAGCGATGGCATTCGTCCACGATGAATACGATTCGTTTGGCGGCAAAGCGATCCAGTTCCGCTTGGGTGACGCCGTATTCACCGAGTTTGATGTTGCTCATCTTCTGAATGGAGGTGACGATCAGCGTATCCTTGGGATTCGTACTGGCGAGCTTGTCTCGCAATATGCCGGTGTTTTCGGTGCCTTGCACGTCGTCTTTGCTGTCCGCGAAGGATTGGTATTCCTTGAGCGACTGTGTGCCGAGTTCGATGCGGTCCATAAGGAACACGACTTTGTCGGTATCTTTGGAATCGGCGATAAGCTGGGCTGACTTGAAACTGGTCATGGTTTTGCCGGAGCCGGTGGTGTACCATACGTAACCGCCCGGCCTGCCCGGAATGGATGGACGGACTTCCCAATCGCATTTGCGCACGGCATCGGAAATGGCGGAGGCCGCATAGTACTGGTAGCTGCGCAGCACCTTGAGGCATCCATCGGCCGAATCGGCGACGGTGTAGAAGCCGATAAGCTGATGTGCCATTGGTATGGAGAGCAGTTTGGAGCAGAAGGTTTTCCACTCGTCGTTGCCGGGATGGTTGCCGCCGCAGATGGGCTCGTTGTTCCAATCGGCCCAATGGAAATAGTAGGTCGGATTGAACTTGTCGACACCGGGGTTGGCGAAGTACACGGCATCATCCGGGTTCATGGCCACGAAGACCTGCACAAGCCGGAACAGCCCGGTGAATACGCCTTCGTGCGCATACTTTTCGATTTGGTTGGCGGCCTGACTGACCGGTATGCCGCTCTTCTTCAATTCGATATGAATCAACGGCATGCCATTGATCAGCAGCACCAGATCGCCTCGGCGGGCATGCACCATGCTGTTTTTTGCCGCGTACACCGGTTGCTGCGCGATTTGATAGGTGCTTTTGCCGCCGGCGATCTCCTGGCGGTCGTAGATATACAGGCTGACTTCCTTGCCGAAGTGCGCCTTGTCTTCCTGGTTGTCCCGTGTGATGGAGACGTGCGTCCGTTGACGAATGAGTTCAGTGCCAGCGGCATGCGCTGCGCTTCGATTTGCTCGATGATCTGCGTCATTTCACCGTCAGTGAGTGGGTATTGGCCCAGCCGGTCCACACCGCAATTGTTGCGGTACAGTATGCTTTTCCAGTTTTCCAGCAAATCATGCTCGGTTGGATACTTGAGCACGCCGTCCTTCCAGCCATGCTGTTTGAGCACGGTGATGACGTTCTCCTCAAAGACCGATTCATCGTCGAATATCATTGTTAATCTCCCACCAGAACTTCCCAATGGCCGGTTTTTCGGGAACCAATACGTTTCAGCAATCCACGTTTTTGCAATGAGGAGGTGTGATTGGCCACTGCCGTACGGCCCATCCCCACGGCGGCGCCAATTTCCTCCTGTGTGGCATTCAGATGAGTGACGATATAGCGAAGCACGTCTCGCTCGCTATCCCCTAAATTCCACCCTTCGGCTTCGCTGATTGTATTGTCAGATTTATTGTCAATATTGTCAGATTTATTGTCAATGTCACTGACAATAACGGTATCAGCTTGGACGGTCGATATTTGCCGCCTTTCAAGCATTAATGTCAGTATCGTTCGCTCCGCATCACCAAAGTGCTCTTCGATCTGTGGTTCCGGCAATCCAGCCTTGGCCCATGTGTTAAAGACATCGGGAACACCAGTGCCGGCGCGCTCCCCCACATCGATGAGACTGAACATTCTCATAATGCCGGCATTACGCGGATCAGATACACCGCCCAATCGCATCTGTTCAACACCCGTTCGGATATCTCCCGGATTTTCAAAAACAAGACGCGCCGGCTCACAACGCACCACCACGCCGCGTACACCGTAGTAATCGGCATTGAATAGACAATTTGCCAATGCTTCTCGCACGGCTTTATGCATGGGCGTATCATCCACGCGGAAAATGCCATCAAGCGGGTGGGATGACGGCCCAGCGGCGGAAGACGTGGGTAAATGTCCGAATGGTAATGCCGAGATATGGTTTATCGAGGCTATTCGGGCAGAAAGTAGCGAATTGACTGCGATGAAAGTCCGTAAACGGAGGCATATGGCCACTAAGTACCTGCCTTGCTGCGCTTAAACGCAGTAAGCGCAGCTATTCGGGCATGAACTGGAGAATCCGCTTCACTGAAATGATCTGAGCGCGGTCAATCGGGCAGTAGATAACCACATCGCACCTCTGGAGACCGTCGGCATGGCTGCGGGGAAGCTTCTTAGCCGTCAAATCACAAGACTCAGAAAACTCAGAACCTCACGATCCGACAGGAACGACAAACACAATCAAATATAGCTCAGGCAACAAAAATAGGCCCTCACTGCGTTCACAGAGAGGGCCGATCGAGAAACCTGAAGGACTGGCGCGGGACATCGCTTCCTTCAGCGGGTTATTCGGGTTACGCGGTTATGGAACTACTCCACGGTGTTGGTCGGCACTTCGATGCCGTTGCCGAACTTGACGTCGCGGGCGGCGGCCACGCGGGTCGGCAGGCCGTAGATGTCGATGAAGCCGTTGGAGGACTTGGAGTCGAAGCTGTCGCCGGAATCGTAGGTGGCGAGCTTGTAGTCGTACAGCGAGGTGTCGGAGCGACGGCCGGTCACCACGGCACGGCCGCCGTGCAGGACCATGCGAATCTCACCGGAGACGTACTTCTGGGTGTCCTCGATGAAGGCGTTCAGGGACTGGGTGGCCGGGGAGAACCACTGCGCATCGTAGACCAGCTCGGCCCAGCGCTTGTCGATGTCGCGCTTGATGCGGTGCTGCTCACGCTCGAGGCAGCAGTTCTCGAGCTCCTGGTGGGCAGTGATGAGGGCCACGGCACCCGGAGCCTCGTACAGCTCGCGGGACTTGATGCCGACCAGACGATCCTCGATGAGGTCGATGCGGCCGATGCCCTGGGCGCCGGCGCGGCGGTTCATCTCCTCGATGGCCTGCAGCGGGGTGACGTCACGGCCGTCGATCTTGACCGGGATGCCCTGCTTGAACTCGATGACCACCTCGTCCTCGACCGGCGGGAAGGCCGGATCGTCGGTGTAGGAGTAGCAGTCCTTGGTCGGGCCGTTCCACGGATCCTCCAGGAAGCCGGTCTCGATGGCGCGGCCCCACACGTTCTGGTCGATGGAGTACGGGGACTTCTCGGTCTGGGTGATCGGCAGCTTGTGCTCCTTGGCGAACGCGATTTCCACGTCGCGGGTCAGGGCCAGATCACGGATCGGGCTGATGGCCTTCAGGGTCGGGTCGATGGCGGCAATGGACACCTCGAAACGCACCTGGTCGTTGCCCTTGCCGGTGCAGCCGTGGGAGATGGTGTCGGCGCCGAACTGGTGGGCGGCGCGCACGAGGTGCTTGGAGATGAGCGGACGGGAGATGGCGGAGACCAGCGGGTAGACGCCTTCGTACATGGCGTTGGCCTTGAGGGCCTTCATGCAGTACTCGTTGGCGAACTCGTCGCGGGCGTCGACCACGTAGGACTCGACGGCGCCGCAGGCGAGGGCGCGCTGCTTGATGGTCTCCAGGCTCTCGCCGCCCTGGCCGACATCGAGGGAGACGGCCACGACATCCTTGCCAGTGCGCTCCTTCAGGTACGAGATGGCGACGGACGTATCGAGACCGCCGGAATAGGCCAGAACAATGCGCTTGTTATCTGCCATGGGTCACCTTTCCTATAAGTCAAAAACAAACTGATGCAAGTATATACAGACCTATGCATATTTATGCATGGGCGTGTTGAGCAAAGGAGCGTAGCGAACGTCTACTTGGAGACGAGGGCGAGGAGCCAGTCGCGGCGGGTGGCGGCGGCATCGTCATCGGCGCAGATCACCATCACGGTGTCGTCGCCGGCGATGGTGCCGAGCACGCCGTCGAGCGGCTGCTTGTCAATCACCGACGCCACGTACTGGGCCGCACCGGACGGCGTATGCACCACCACGAGATTGCGGGCGGCGGCCACCGAAGTGACCAGGCCGGAGAGCACGCGGGCCATCTGCTGTTCGCCGCGCTGGCCCACATCCTCGCCGGCATCCGCACCGGACGCCCCGCGATCCACCGCATACGCCACCGTCCCGTCCCGCAGGCGGGTCTTGACCGCATGCATCTCGTCGAGGTCGCGGCTGAGTGTGGCCTGCGTGACCACGATGCCCTCGTCGAAGAGAATCTTCGAGAGCTGTGACTGCGAGGTGATGACATGCGTGGCCAGCGCCTCTTCGATGGCGCTGAGCCGGGCCGCGCGGGTGGCGGGCCGTTGCAGGGACGGTGAGGTCTCGCTGACGCGAGCGGTCATGCGAGCAGGCTTTCGTCGCCGCGGGCCTTGCCGGTCAGCCACGTCAGCAGCGCCTTCTGGGCGTGCAGGCGGTTCTCGGCCTCGTCCCACACCACGGACTGCGGGCCGTCAATCACCTCGGAGGTGACTTCCTTGCCGCGGTAGGCGGGCAGGCAGTGCTGGAAGAGCGCGTCCGGCTTGGCCAGTGCCATGAGCTCGGCGTTGACCTGGTAGTCCCAGAACGGCTTGGAGCGGATGGCGTACTCGGCTTCCTCGCCCATGGAGACCCAGGTGTCGGTGAAGACGCAGTCGGCGCCCTCCACGGCGGCCTTGGCGTCGGTGGTCACCGTGACGGAGCCGCCGGTCTGGGCCGCGATGCGCTTGGCGTCGGCCACGATGTCCGGGCGGGGCAGGTAGCCGTAGGGGCCGGCCACACGCACATCCATGCCGGCCACCGCGCCGCCGAGCAGGTAGGAGTTGGCCATGTTGTTGGCCGCGTCGCCCAGGTAGGCGATGGTCTGGTTCTTGAGGTTGTCCACGCCGCCGCGATGCTCGGCGATGGTCTGGAAGTCGGCGAGGATCTGGCAGGGGTGGAAGTCGTCGGTCAGGGCGTTGACCACCGGGTGGGTGGAGTACTTGGCCATCTCCTCGACGCGGTCTTGGCCGAAGGTGCGCCAGACCACGCCGTAGGCCATGCGGTCGAGCACGCGGGCGGTGTCCGCCACGGGTTCGCCGCGGCCCAGCTGGGAGCCGGACTTGTCGATGACCAGCGGGTAGCCGCCGAGCTCGGCGACGCCGATGGAGAAGCTGGAGCGGGTGCGGGTGGAGGGCTTGTCGAACAGCACGGCCACGGCCTGTGGGCCGGCGAACGGCTGCTTGTAGAAACGGTCCTTGTGGAATTTGATGGCGAGCTCGAGGACCTGCTTCTGCTCCTCGTGGTTGAGGTCGTCATCGCGCAGCATGTGACGCAGTTCTGGGGTCATGATGGGTCTCCTTAGTCGTTGGGCAGGTCGGCGGGGACGTTCTTCAGGACGGCGACGGCCTGATCGATGTCCTCGGCGGTCACGATCAGCGGCGGCGCGAAGCGCAGCGCGTCGGGGGCCACCGCGTTGACGATGAGCCCGTGTTCGAGGCAGTAGTTCATCACGGCGTGGGCGCACGGGTGCTTGAGCTCCACGGCGTCCAGCAGGCCGCGGCCACGCACGGAGACGTACAGCGGGTTGCCGGTGGCCATGATGCCCTCGCGCAGCTGCTTGCCGCGTTCCTCGGCATTGGCCACGAGGTTTTCGTCCTCGATCACGCCGAGCGTGGCGAGGGCGGCTGCGGCACCCAGCGGGTTGCCCGCGAAGGTGGAGCCGTGCGAGCCGGGGGTGAACAGCGCGGCGAGCTTGGCTCCGAAGGCGATCATGCCGCCCATCGGGAAGCCGCCGGCCACGCCCTTGGCGAAGGTGACCATGTCCGGGGTCACGCCGCCGGAGAGGTCCTCACGCTGGAAGGCGAACCACGATCCGGTGCGGCCGATGCCGGTCTGCACCTCGTCGATGATGAGCAGCGCGTGATGGATGTCGCAGATCTCGCGCACGAACTTGACGTAGTCGGCGCCGAGCGGCTTGACGCCGGCCTCGCCCTGGATGAGTTCCAGGATCACCGCGGCCACCGGGCCCTTGCCGTAATGACCGACGCCGGTCTGGGCGAAGGCGTCGTGCAGGGCGATCTTGTCGCCGGCGCGCACGAATTCGATGTTCGGCACGAGCGGGTCGTACGGCTTGCGGATGTCCGGCTTCCACGTGGCGGACAGGGCACCCATCGTACGGCCATGGAAGCCGTGCGTCATGGCGATGATGCGCGCGGGTTTGCCGCCCACGGACGGCAGCGCGCCCGGCAGCGTGCGGCCGTACAGCTTGGCGAGCTTCAGGGCCGCCTCGTTGCCTTCGGCGCCGGAGTTGCCGAAGTAGACCTTGGAGCCTTCGGGGGCGCCGGCGAGCTTGACCAGCTTGGCGGCGAGCTCGATCTGCGGCTCGGAGGCGAAGTAGTTGCTGATGTGGGCCATGCGGCCGGCCTGCTCGGTGACGGCCTTGACCCACTTGGGGTGGGCGTAGCCGAGCGAGTTGACGGCGATGCCGGCGAGGAAGTCGAGGTATTCATTGCCGTCCACGTCCCAGATGTGCGCGCCCTGACCGTGGTCCATCACGCGCAGCGGCGTGCCGAACACGTTCATGTGGACCTGGGAGTACTCCCCCAGCCACTTGCTGTCTTCGGCACCCAGTGTTTCCTTATGTTCAGTAGCCATAGGAGCTCCTCATTTCCAGTCCGTCCTCCGGTACGACCATGGTGCCGATGCCGGCGGAGGTGAATATCTCGTTCAGGATCGAATGCGGCTTGCGGCCGTCGATGATGTGGGCCTGGGGCACGCCGCCGTCGAGGGCGCGCACGCACGCCTCCATCTTCGGGCGCATGCCGGATTCCAGGTCGGGCAGCATGTCGCGCAGGTTCTCCACGCCGATGCGGCCGATCAAGGAGTTCTTGTCCGGCCAGTCGGCGTACAGGCCATCCACGTCGGTCAGGATGACCAGCTTGTGCGCGCCGACGGCTGCGGCGAGGGCCGCGGCGGCGGAGTCGGCGTTCACGTTGAGCACTTCGGTGGCGTCCTCCTCGTTGGGGGCCACGGAGGAGACCACCGGGATACGACCGGCGGCCACCAGATCCTCCACGGCGGAGGCGTCCACGGAGACCACGTCGCCCACCAGACCGATGTCCGTGGGCTTGCCGTCGATGACGGGCTTGCGCTGCATGGCGGAGAACAGGCCGCCGTCCTCGCCGGACAGGCCGACCGCCAGCGGGCCGTGCGCGTTGATCAGGCCCACGAGCTCGCGCGAGACCTTACCGGTCAGGACCATGCGCACCACGTCCATGGCCTCGGGGGTGGTGACCCTCAGGCCGCCCT
Organism: Bifidobacterium sp. SO4; assembly: GCF_018555355.1. NCBI lineage: Bacteria > Bacillati > Actinomycetota > Actinomycetes > Bifidobacteriales > Bifidobacteriaceae > Bifidobacterium > Bifidobacterium sp. SO4. The sequence continues at coordinate 34,170 of NZ_JAFEJP010000012.1, read as the reverse complement.
TGAACTCGGACTTGATGCCCAGGGCCTTGAGCATGTGGGAGATCTGCGGGCCGCCACCATGCACCACGATCGGGTGCAGGCCCACCTGGCGCAGAAAGACCATATCCTCGGCGAAGCAGCGCTTGAGATTCTCGTCCACCATCGCGTTGCCGCCGTACTTGACCACGATGCGCTGGCCGGCGAACTCCTCCAGCCACGGCAGCGCCTCGATGAGCACTTCCGCCTTCTGATCGGCCCTGAGGTCGGTATGCACGTCGAAGTGGAACCCAGGTCCCTTCAATTCAGTAGCCATTGTCTTCTTTCCTATTACACGTTTTCTCTTGGCTCCCCTCCCTGAGGGGAGCTGGCGGCGAGAGCCGACTGAGGGGAGCCGCTCGGGACTGACTTACGCAGCGCTCCCCTCAGTCACCTACGGTGACAGCTCCCCTCAGCGAAGGGAGCCGGAATAGAGGAGCACCGAAACCCGCCAACTCTCGTGTACTCAGCTTTCGTAGTCGGCGTTGATATGCACGTACTCGTGCGTCAGATCGTCCGTCCAGACGGTGGCCTGGGCGTCGGATCCGGTGTTGAGATCGATGTCGATGTGGACCTCGCGCGGGGTCATGTCCACTTCGCTGCGGTCGCGTCCGGCGCCGCCGTTCTCGCAGATGCGCACGCCGTTGACGTCCACGGTCACCTTGTCCGAGTCGTACGGGGCGACGTCCGGGGGCACGGTGCCCAGGGAGCTCACGATGCGGCCCCAGTTCGGGTCGTTGCCGGAGATGGCGCACTTGAGCAGGTTTGAGGCGGCCACGGCGCGTCCGCAGGCCAGGGCCGCGTCCTCGCTGGTGGCACCGGTCACGGTGATGCGGATGTCGTGGGATGCGCCCTCGCCGTCGCCGATGATCTGGCGGGCCAGGGAGGCGCAGGCCTCGCGCACGAGCTTGTTGAACTCGTCCTTGTCCGGCTCCACGCCGGAGGCGCCGGAGGCGAGCAGCAGGACCGTGTCGTTGGTGGACATGCAACCGTCCACGTCGATGCGGTTGAAGGAGTGCTCGGTGGCGGTGGCGAGGGCTGCCTGCATCTGGCCGGCGCTCACCACGGCGTCCGTGGTGATGACGCACAGCATGGTGGCCAGCTGCGGGGCGATCATGCCGGAGCCCTTGACCATGCCGCCGATCTTCCAGCCGTTGGAGCCGGTCAGGGCGACGGTCTTGGGCTTGGTGTCGGTGGTCATGATGGCGTGCGAGGCGTCCGCGCCGGCTTCGGGCGTGGCGGCCAGGGACTCGTAGGCGCTCTTCGCGCCGGAGAGCACGTTGTCAAGCGGCAGGAGCTCGCCGATGAGTCCGGTGGAGCAGACGGCCACTTCGGACGGGTCGTCGGCACCAATCAGGGAGGCCACGGTCTTGGCGGTGGCCACGGACTGCTGGTAGCCGGCCTCGCCGGTGCAGGCGTTGGCGCCGCCGGAGTTCAGGATCACGGCCTTGATGTGGCCGTCGGCCACGGCCTTGCGGCTCCACTGCACGGGGGCGGCGCAGAAGCGGTTCGAGGTGAACACGCCGGCGGCCGCGTCCAGCGGGCCGTTGTTGACGACGAGGGCCAGATCCTTCTTGCCTTCGACTGCGGAAATGCCCGCCACCACGCCGGCGGCGGAGAAACCTTGTGCGAATGTGACGCTCACGGTGCGACTCCGATCTTGGTCAGGCCCGCGTCTTCCGGCAGGCCGAGTGCGATGTTCAGGGACTGGACCGCCTGTCCGGCGGTGCCACGGTTGAGATTGTCGATGGCGGCGAAGGCGTAGATGCGGCCGGACTTGCGGTCGGTGACCACCTGCAGGTGCGCCGCGTTCGAGCCGATGATGTTGCCGGTCGCGGGCAGCATGCCTTCGGGCAGCAGCACCATGAAGTCCTGGCCTTCATAGGCCTTGGCCCACACGGCGCGGATCTCCTCGTCGCTCATGGCCTGGGCCTTGTCCGTCATCTCGGCGGAGACGGTGGCCAGGATGCCTCGGGACATAGGTGCCAGAATCGGCGTGAAGCCGAGCGTGAACTCGCTGGCGGCCGCGGCGCTCTTGCCGGCGGCGCGGGCGAAGTTCTGCAGGATCTCGGGGATGTGGCGGTGCGTGCCGCCCACCGAATACGGCAGGGCGGACTGCAGGGCCTCGGAGGCCAGCAGGTTGGTGCGCTTGAGGTTCTTGCCGGCGCCGGAATAGCCGACCACCAGATCGGCCACGATGCTCTTGGGCTCCACCAGGCCTTCGGCGATGCCGGGCTGGAGGGCCAGCGTGGTGGCGGTGACGTTGCAGCCGGGGCCCGCGATGCGCTTGGTGCCGGGCAGAGCCTCGCGCTGGCGGGTGTAGGTGCCGTCCGCGTTCTTGCCGGTGATGAGCTCGGGCATGCCGTATGTCCAATGCTCGTAGAAATCACCGCCGTAGAACTCGTCCCATGCGCTGTGCTCTTCCAGACGGTGGTCGGCACCCAAATCCACGACCACGGCGTTCGGGTCGAGCTGGGATGCGAGTTTGCCGGACGCGCCGTGCGGCAGGGCGAGGATGATGACGTCATGGCCGTTCAGGACTTCCGGCGTGGTGTCCTCCACCGTCAGATCGGCCAGCTGGGGAATATGCGGCATGTGCTTGGCCATGGAATCACCCACCGAGGAGTGACCGGCCACGCAGGTGACCTCGAAGTCGGGATGCGCCGCAAGGATGCGCAGCGCCTCGCCACCGGCATAACCCGTGGCACCGGCCACGGCCACTGTGTATTTCGCCATACTCATCTCTTTTCAACTGATGTGTCTTGGACGAGTATACGCGATTATGCAGACTCATGCATATTTATGCAGTGGGTGTGTTGGTATGTGGACGCAAGAAAATCGGCCTTTCAGCCATGGGATGTTGCGAAACCCATGGCCGAAAGGCCGATTCCCGTATTACACGGCGCGAGGCGGAATCACATCGGATCACGCAGAGATGGAATCGCCGGAAGAACCGGAACCTCCCATGCCGCCCATGAGCTGCTGCAGCGCCTCCTGATACAGCGTGGAGGCGTCCACGCCGTTCAGGGCCATCCAAATCACGGCGATCGTGTAGAGGATGTTGATGATCACGGCGGCCACCGCAAGGCCGAAGCCCTTCATATGGAAGGTGCGGGTGCGCCACATGGCCACGCCGCCCATCAGCGCCGAGAGCACCGGCACCGGGAAGAACAGAGCGAGCACGAACGCTATGATCGCATAGGAGTCCCAGTGTCCGTACAGCGGGTTCTGGGAGGGATCGTCGAGATTGATGCCGTTGTAGAAGTGCGGCGGGCGATGCTGGCCGCGGGGTCCGGCCTGACCGTTGCCGTTCGCGCCCTGCTGGGGGTTGGGGTACGGCTGACCTTGGATGCCGGGGTAACCGCCCGGATAGTAGCCCGGTCCGGACTGCTGGCCCGGCTGCTGACCGAACTGTCCGGTCTGGCCGTACGGCATGCCGTTGGGCTGCTGCCATCCCATCGGCGACTGCTGGGCCCCGGCGATGCCGGGAGCGCCCGTGCCATCGTTGGCACCGTTCGCTGATTGGCTGGCGGAAGTATCGGGAGCGCCATAGATATACGGATTGTAATTCGGGCCGTACTGGCTTCTCATCGCACCGTATTCGGGCTGCTGATACTGCCCGTATTCCGGTTGATTGTTCTCCGGCTGGCTCATGGCGCTCCTTGTGAAATATGAACCGGCTCTGTTCAGCCGCGATCGGTGGAAATACCCGCGGCTCCCTGATAGGGGGAGCCAAGGAAAGCCTTTCACCAATCCCGGCGGAACAGAGCCTTTGCGGTTGCGGTCAGGCTCGCAGCTGGGCGCCGAGTTCGGCGGCCTTGGCCACGATGGCCTGACGGATGGCGTCGCTGTCCTCGGCGGACAGGGTCTTGTCCGGGGAGCGGAACACCACGGCGTAGGCCAGGGACTTCTTGCCCTCGCCCACCTGCTCGCCGGTGAACACGTCGAACAGTTCGATGGACTCGAGGTTCGCGCCTGCGGCCTCACGGATCACGGCCTCAAGCTGGGCGGCCTTCACCGTGGAGTCCACGGTGAAGGCCAGGTCCTGCTTGACGGGCGGGAACGTGGAAATCGGCTTGGCCTGCACCGGCTTGCCGCTCAGGGTGGCGAACAGCGCGGTGAGGTTGAGCTCGAACGCGGCGGAGTGGGCCGGGAAGCCCAGCGCCTCGTTGACGCGCGGGTGCAGCTCGCCGACCCAGCCGACGAACGTCTCGCCCACCATCACGCGGGCGGCGCGACCGGGGTGCCACTGCACGGGCACGTCCTCGGCGGCGGGCTGGTCGAGCTCGATGGCGGCGCCGATACGGCCGGCGATGCGGCGCACGGCCTCGACGGCGTCGGACCAGTCGACCGGGCGCTTGCCGCCCAGCCAGCCCTCGTCCTCGGCCAGACCGGTCAGGATGCCGGCCACATGGTCGGGCTGGTCCGGCAAGCCGGCGTCGAGCGCGGCGAGCTGTTCGGCGGTCGGACGCACGCCGCCGGGCAGGGCCGGGATGGCGGGCGCGTTCGGATCCCACAGGTAGACGTGGCCCAGCTCGTAGAGGGACACGTTCTCGATGCCGCGGCGGATGTTGCGCTGCACGGTGGTGGCCAGGGTGGGCAGGATCTCACGGCGCAGGTACGGACGGTCGCCGTACAGCGGGTTGGCGATCTCCACGCTCACCTTCTTGGTGGCGGCGGGGTCGTAGCCGAAGGCCTTGTAATCGTCATCGCCCACGAACGGGTAGCTGAGCGCCTCGACCATGCCGTATTCGGCCAGCTCGTCCGCCACGCGGCGGCGACGCAGCTGGTTCGGGGTCAGGCCCACGAGGCCTTCGACCGGGGCGGGCGGCACGATGACCGGAATCTGGTCGTAGCCCACCAGACGCGCGATCTCCTCGACCAGGTCACACGGCTCGTTCAGATCCGGACGCCAGGTCGGCGCGGTCACGGAGAACTCGCCGTTGCCGCCGCCGGCTACGGTGCAGCCGATGTCGGTGAGGATGTCGGAGATGCGGTTGATGTCCACGTCGAGGCCGGCCACGCGGGCCACTTCGGTGGCCTTGAAGTGGATGGTCTTCGGACGAGGCGTGTTGTTCACGTCGTTCGGGAAGTCGCTGGGCTCGCCGTTTCCGTAGCGGGCCAGCAGTTCGGCGGCCATCTCGGTGGCGGCCGGCTGCAGCGCGGTGTCCACGCCGCGCTCGAAGCGGCGGGAGGCTTCGGACGGGATCTTGTGGCGGCGGGCCGAACGGGCGATGGTCACCTGGTCGAAGTGCGCTGCCTCGAGCAGGATGTTCTTGGTCTCGGCGGTCACTTCGCCGTACAGGCCGCCCATCACGCCGGCCAGGCCGAGGATGCGCGAGCCACGCTCGCCGTTCGGGGAGTCGGTGATGAGCAGGTCCTCGGTGCTGAGCTCGTGCTCCTTGCCGTCGAGCGTGGTGAGCTTCTCGCCGGCGTTCGCGCGGCGCACCACGATCGGGCCCTCGATCTTGTCGAGGTCGTAAGCATGCATGGGCTGGCCCAGGTCGAGCATCACGTAGTTGGTCACGTCCACGGCCAGGGACAGGGAGCGCATGCCGGCGCGGGTCAGGCGGCGGCGCATCCAGTTCGGCGTCTTGGCGGTGGGATCGAAGTTCTTCACCACGCGGGCGTAGTAGCGGTCGCAGCCGGGCACGCCGTGGATCGGGTTGTTGTCGTCGATCTCGATGTCGATGTCGACCTTGGTGCCAGGCTGGTAGTCGGACGGCTCCGGGGCCTTCTCGTTGAGGGCCACGGCCGGATCGGTGTACGGCTGGCCGGTGGAGTGGTGGTATTCGCGGGCCACGCCACGGTAGGACAGCGTGTAGCCACGGTCCGGGGTGATGTTGATCTCCAGCAGCGGCTGGTCGAGATGCAGCAGGTGCATCGCGTCCTGGCCGGGCTTCAAGGCGTCGTACTCGGCCTTGGAGAAGCCGTATTCGCGCAGCAGGATGATGCCGTTGTGGTTGTCGCCCAGGCCCAGCTCACGCTCGGAGGCGCACATGCCGTTGGAGATGTGGCCGTAGGTCTTGCGCGGCTCGATCTTGAAGTCGCCGGGCAGCACAGCACCGGGCAGGGTCACGACGACCTTCTCGCCGGCCTTCATATTGGGCGCGCCGCAAATGATGCCGCGCGGCACCTTGTTGCCGTTCTCGTCGGTCTCGTTCCATTCGTCGCCGCAGTCCACGTGGCACCAGTTGATGACCTTGCCGTTCTTCTGCGGTTCGGGGGTGGCGTCCACCACGTAGCCCACCACGATCGGGCCGGTCACCTGGGAGGAGTGGATCTCCTCTTCCTCAAGGCCCACCTTGACGAGGTCCTTGGCGAGCTGTTCGTAGGTCAGGCCCTCGGGAACCTCGACATGGTCCTTGAGCCAATCGATATCGATCATAGGCATGGGTAACTCACTCCCCCATCACAAACTGTTCGGCGAAACGGACGTCGCCCTCGACCAGGTCATGCATATCGTTGATGTCGCTGCGCAGCAGGAGCGTGCGCTCCATGCCCACGCCGAACGCGAAGCCGGTGTAGACCTCCGGGTCGATGCCGGCGGACTTGAGCACGTTCGGGTTGACCATGCCGCAGCCACCCCATTCGAGCCAGCCGGGGCCGCCCTTCTTGTCCGGGAACCACAGGTCGAGCTCGGCGCTCGGCTCCGTGAACGGGAAGTAGCTCGGGCGAAGACGGGTCTTGGCCTCCGGGCCGAACATGGCCACGGCGAGCTTGTCCAGCACACCCTTGAGGTCGGCCATGGTCAGGTGCTTGTCCACGGCGAGGGCCTCGCACTGGTGGAACACCGGGGTGTGGGTGGCGTCCAGCTCGTCGGTGCGGAACACACGGCCCGGGCTGGCGATGTACAGCGGCACGCCGCGGGTGAGCAGCGCACGGACCTGATCGGAGGAGGTCTGCGTGCGCACGACCATGTTGGAGCCCACGAAACCGGCGGCGTCCTTGGCCTGGTTGCCCTTGACGTAGAAGGTGTCCTGCATCTGGCGGGCCGGGTGGTCCGGGCCGAAGTTCAGGGAGTCGAAGTTGTACCACTCCGCCTCAACCTCCGGACCGGAGGAGATCTGCCAGCCCATGGAGATGAAGAAGTCCTCGACGTCCTCCATCAGCTTGGCCAGCGGATGACGGGCGCCCAGCGGCTTGCGGTTGATCGGCAGCGTCATGTCCACGGTTTCGGCGGCGAGCGCGGCCTTCTCGGCGGCTTCCTTGAGCTCGGCCTCCTTGGGGCCGTATGCGCGGCCGAAGTCGGCGCGCAGCTTGCCCATGAGCTTGCCGGCTTCCTTCTTCTGGGCCGCGGGCAGGGATCCGATGGCCTTGCTGGCCTGGGTCATCGCCGAATCGGCGCCTGCGTACTGTGTCTTGATGGCCTTGAGCTCCTCCAGAGTGGAGGCTCCTTGGATTTTCTCGATGCCCTCGGCGACCGCTGCGGTCACCTGGTCGGCGTCGAACACCAGTTGTTCTGCCACGAGAACCCTTTCGTCCGATGATTTCTCAACGCGGTTTTCTAATGTTTGCAGCGTATTTTCCAAACTCACATTGTTTCAATATGACGCGACATAGCCAGGCTCATCAGCATCACCGCGGCCGAGGTGCCGAGGTTGAGCGACTCGGCCTTGCCGTAGAGCGGGATGGAGACGATACGGTCGCATCTGCGCAGGATTTCGGTCTCCAGTCCGCGCGCCTCGTTGCCGAACAGCACGGCGCGGGAAGTCTGCGGTGACGGGGATTCCGCGGCGGTCGCGTCGGTTATCGCCTCGGTTCCGGCGGCCGCACCGAGCGCTTCAGTCAGTTCCGCAAGCACCGTGGGCAGGCTTTCCGGTTTGCGCTCCGGGGTACCGTACACGTCCGCGGCCCAGACGTCCACATGCTGGGCGGCGGTCCAGGTGAAGAACTCCTCGGTGCCCATGGTCAGGACCGGCAGATGGAACAGGGAGCCCGCGGTGGAGCGGATCACCTTGGGGTTGAGCGCGTCCACGCAGTCGTCCACGAACACCACGGCGTCGCATCCGGCGGCGTCGGCCGCGCGGATCACGGTGCCGGCGTTGCCCGGATCGCGCACCTGCCAGAAGGCGGCGATGTTCAGGGGTTTGCCGGAGTCGCCGGCATCGCGGGAGCTGCCGCCGTCGATCTCGAAGTCGGCGACGTCCACGCGCATGGCGCGCGCGTTGCCCACGGCCAGGATGCCCTGGGCGTCCGGGCTGATGCGGCGGATCACCTCGCCGGTGCACTGATGCACGTAGATGGTGGCGTCCTGCGATTTCTCGACGATCTTGGCGAGCGTGGACGAGACGATGCGCGGATGGTCGAGCGCCTGGCTGACCTCCACGTACAGATCCTGCACCACGTCCGGCCGCCAAGTGACGGCCTCGCGCACCGACTGCGGTCCTTCGATGAGGAACCGTCCGGACCGCTCACGTCCCTTGGAGCGCGTCAGGTCCGCGATGCGGCGCACACGGTCGGATTTGGGATTATCAAGAATCTGGGCGTTAATCGGCATACGCCACAGCCTACCGCAACCATAGGTAACGTCGCAGATTCGGACCACCGTCTTTAGATGCCCTTTAGATGCCGCGGGCGTCCTTCAGAACTTGTGCGGCCGAAACCGCGGTAGACGTATCAGGCATTCCGATGAGCTCGATGTTCTTGCTGACAATCGCGATGATCGCATCCGCTTCCGTCGTCACCGACCGGTATATCTCTTCAAAATCCAGATTGCCATAATCATGCACGATCCAATCGCGGGTACCGGCGATGGCCTTCCACGCGACTTCAGGCTGATCGGCGACAAACTGCTTGGATAGCTTCTTCACATGTTCCCCGACTTGTGCGACTGCCATGGACACCGCATGCTGACGCAGTTCATCATCTTCGAACTGCTCAAGAGAAACACCTTTAAGGAAAGATTGGGCCAATTCAAGTTCATGACGTATCTGCAACAGATGAATGAGATCACGCTGCGGATCGTTTGCTGACCGTTTTTCGCTCATTGCCGAGCCTCATCATCAGATGGCAGAATCCGCAGAATCGGCTTGGACATCACGTTGCGAACAAACAGGGAACGAATCAGCTCGTCATACGGCTTCTTCTCCGGTTCCTTAATGTAATCGGTTCTCACCAAATCGATGTCCCGGCCGAATTCCTCACGCAAAGCTTCACGGAAATTGGCCACGCGACGCATACGCATGTCATCGTTCGTGGTTCCGTAAATGAAGTCGATGTCCGAGTCCGAATCGGCGTCTCCACTGGCCATGGATCCGAAAAGATACAACTCCGTGATGCCATATTGCCGGGCCAACGGCCGCGCAATGGCCGCGATGCCCGAGGGGGAAGGCACTTCCTGTGAGCACCTCTCTTCTCTTTGAACCGCTGAAACCGTTGCCGCTGTCATGCTTTCATCCTACACATCGGCAACGCTTCAGTACATACGGCTGCTGAATACGTCAGCAATAAAAAAGTGACCGGGCAGTGGAGCCCGGTCACCTGGCAGCCTTATGGCCTTGCGATATACGTTTCGTGCGGTGATACCGCCGATCAGGCGCCGCCGGTGAAGGCGAGGCGCCAATGGCCGGTGGCGATGGCCACGCCGAGGGAGATCAGCGGCACAGACAGGCAGATGGCGTAGAACAGCCAGTCGACGGCCTTGAGACGGGAGATGCGGGCCTGGGAACGCGGCGCATCGGAACCGAAGCCGCGGGCCTCCATGGCGGTTGCGAGCTTGGTGGCACGGCGGATGGAGAGCACCAGCAGACCGAACGCCTGGGAAAGCGCGCGGGAGATGGCGTTGCCGTCGCCGAGACCGCGGGAGCGCTGGGACAGGCCAAGCGCACGCCAGTCGTCCTGCAACAGCGTGAACATGCGCATGCCGGCCAGGCCGCCGTAGACGAATCGCGGCGAGAAATGCAGGATCTCCACCAAGCCATCGGCCAGATCGGTGGGGTCAAGTCCCAACGCCAGAATCACGCCGGGCACGGCTATGGCCGCGACACGAATCGCAGTGGCCAAAGCCAGCGGGAACGAGCCCTCGCTGATCACGATCCAGCCCACGGACCAGAGAATCCGGCCGGACACCTTGGCGTACAGGAACACGGAGATGAAACTTCCGAGCGCGGCGATCCACACCGGCCAGGTACGCCGGCATACGGTCCACGGGGCAACGCCGCCGATCCACAACAGCACGAATTCGATGCCAAGCGCCGTGGTGGCGGAGACCAAATCAAGGCTGAAGAACATCGGGATGCACAGCAACAGCGCGCCGATGATGCGGCTGACCGGATTGACCTTCGCCACGAACCACGAGGGCGAGGCCGGCTTCAGCGGATCCTCGCGCGTATCCTGCGCGCTGACGGTCACCACATCGGAGACGGCCGGCTTCACCGCGGCATCGGAAGCCGGGCCATGCTTGCCATGCCCGGTACCCGTTACGCGGATGCTCACGCTTTCGCTCATGCCTCGCTCCTCTCCTGGAACATCACGCGACGCGCGCCGAGCGCATCCACCAGCGCCTCGTCATGCGTCACCATGATCACGCATGAACCGTGGTCACGAATCGCGGCGATCAGACGGACCATCTCGGTCCATGTGCGGAAGTCCTGGCCGAACGTCGGCTCATCCATCACCAGAATCCTCGGCGCGGCGGCCAGCATCGAGGCCACGGACAGGCGGCGCTTCTCGCCACCGGACAGGGTGTACGGGTTGGCTTTGGCGAAGCGCGTCAGGTTCATGCGTTCCAGCATGCGGTCCGCCGTCCGGTATGCCTCATCCTGGCTCTGTCCCATGGATTTGGGACCGATGGACACCTCGTCGCGCACGAAATTCGCGGCGAATTGATGCTCTGGCTCCTGGAATACCATGCCGATGCGCCCTAGAAGTTCCCGGCTTTTCCAATGAACCGGCTCACGACGGTTCGGACTCGGCGCCAGTTCTTCGGCGACCAGCACCTGTCCGTCGATGGGCTGGAGCAGACCGGCCAACGTCAACGCGAACGTGGATTTGCCGGCACCATTCGGGCCCATCAGCGCCGTGACCTCACCGACATGGAAGTCCAGATCGATACCGGTGCCCAGCGCAGTGCCGCGACCGAAGCTCAGATTGCGGCAGCTCAGCACGGGTCGTCCGGCAGCTTCGGCTGCAACCGCCTTCGCATCATCGGCGGAACAATCCCCGGCAGACAACGACTCCTTATTACCATCCGCAAGCGCAGCCTCTGCATTGCCGGAGGCCGTAACGGATCGCGTTCCAGGACGATAGTCTGGAATCGCCCGTCCCGGCACCCATGCACCGCCTTCGGCGAGCACGTCGCCCATCGAGGCGAACACCTCGTCGGGCGTGCCGTCGGCGATGACCCCGCCGGACAGCGAATCGGCATCCGGACGCCCGAGCACGATCACACGGTCGACCAGATCCAGCCATACATCGATATGGTGTTCGACTACCACCATGGTCTGGCCGGTGGTCTCGATGACCTCACGGACCGCATCATGCACTTCCTGCACGCCCGCGGGATCGAGGTTCGCGGTCGGCTCGTCGAGCAGCAACAAACCCGGCTTCATAGCCAGCACACCGGCCAATGCCAGGCGCTGGCGCTGTCCGCCGGAAAGATGACGGGTGGAGCGGCGCAGATCGAGCGCGTCCAACCCCACCAGATCGAGCGATTCGCGTACGCGCTGCCAAATCTCCTCGCGCGGCACGTTGAGGTTCTCGCAGCCGAAGGCCGCGTCATCGCCCAATCGTTCAAGAATGATCTGCGAGTCCGGGTCCTGGAGTACCAGGCCCACGCGGCCTCGCGCCTCGCGGGCGTCCACGCCGTCGATGGTCAGGGAGCCTTCCTGCTCACCTTCCTCATCGCCGCCGAGTACGCCGGCGAGACCGGCCATCAACGTGCTTTTGCCCGCGCCGGAGGCACCGAGCAGGAGCACACGCTCGCCTGGCCGGATGGCGAAATCGACGGCACGCAACGCAAAGTCCTTGCGCGTCGCGTGCCGCCAGCCCCAGCCGCTGGCCTCGACCGCAGCCGGTTCGACCCTCATCAGACGCGGGCCTCGGCGCGACCGGACTCGAAGCGATCGAGCACGCCCGTGGCCGCGAGCGCACGGGAGAGGAACCAGACCACCACGCCGGCGATCACCAGGCCGGAGATGATGGAGCAGATCAGGTACATGCTCACGCGCATGGCGTTCCAGCTCGGGTTGGTCGCCCAGTAGTAGGCCCAGCAGCCCACGCCGGCGAGCGCGCCGGACAGCAGGGTGGTGCCGATGTTCCACTTCTTGTAGGCGAACACGGCAAACGCGATCTCAGCGCCGAGGCCCTGGATGATGCCGATGATCAGGGAGCCGCCCACGCCCCACTGGTTGCCCAGGGTGAGCTCCAGGAACGCAGCGAGCGTCTCGGCGAACAGCGCGGCGCCCGGCTTGCGTACGATGATGGCGGCCAGCGGGCCACCGAACAGCCAGAATCCGTTGAGCAGACCCTCGAAACCGGGGGTCACGCCTTCGAAGATGGCCAGCGGGACGGTGCAGACGATGTCCCAGCCCCAGAAGATGACGCCGGATGCGACGGCGATGATGGCGGCCACGACGATATCCACGACGCGCCACTTGTAGTTGGCTTTGGCAACGGCTTGTGCCATGTGAGTGCCCTCTCTTCTCTCTTCGCGCGGGTCATGACGAGTAACCCCACGCGGATTGGTTCAGGCACGGGTATGTAAGAGCGACAATTCCGTGAAGCGGCATTACCCGGTCACGTTCCATCGGTCGAGACTTCCGTCTCCTCTCAGCCGCCCTACGGCAGCTCCCGTGTCAACTCCCCGACTATAAGGCAAGCCGCCGTCAAAGGCAATAGCGACTTTGGCGGCGGCTTGATATTCGGAACACCAGGGATGGGCGGACGCCCTGCGTTTCTCTGATATTCACATATCCTCTACCTACTTGCCCAGCTTGTCGAGCAGCAGGGCCTCGGTGATGACGTTGTCCTTCAGACCGGGCAGCGAGATGGATTCGTTGGGGCTGTGCGCATTGGCCTTCGGATCCTCCGGGCCGGTGACGAGCACCTGGGCGCCCGGGAAGAGGCGCTGCAGTTCGGGGATGAACGGGATGGAGCCGCCCTGGCCCTGGTTGATCGGGGCCACGCCGAACGCCTCCTCCATGGCCTCCAGCGCATCCTTGGTGGCCTCCGCGTTCGGGTCCATGGCCCAGCCCATGCCGTTCTCGCCGGCCTCGACCTCCACTTCGGCGCCGAACGGCGCGGAGCGCCTCAGATACTCCATCAGCGCGGCCTGCGCCTCCTCGGGGCGCTGGCTCGGCGCGGTACGCAGGGACAGGCGGAATCGCGTCTCCGGGCTGATCACGTTGAACGAGCCCTCGACCGGCTGGGCGTCGAAGCCAATCACCGCGAGCGCGGGCTTGGTCCACAGGCGGGAGGCCAGCGAACCGGTGCCGGCGAGCACGTAGGAGTCGACCACGCCCGCGTCGGCACGCACGCCGTCCTCGTCCACGTCCTGCTGCAGGCCGCCCACCGGCTCCTCGGAGGCGATGCCCGGCACGGCCAGTTCGCCGTTGTCGTCGTACAGGGAGGAGATGAGCATCGCGGCGAGCGTGTTGGAATCCAGGATCGGGCCGCCGTACTGGCCGGAATGCACCGGGTGCTTCAGGCCGCGCACGGTGACGTCCACGGTGGTGTTGCCCCTGAGTGAGGTGGTCAGGGAGGGGATGTCCGCCGCCCAGTTGCCCGAATCGGCCACGATGATCACGTCCGCGGCGAACTCGTCCCTGTGGGCGGAGATGAACGGGATGAAGCTCGGCGAGCCCATCTCCTCCTCGCCTTCGATGAACACCTTGATGTTCACCTTGAGATCGTCGCCCAGGGCCTTCAACGCACCGGAGTGGATGGCGATGCCGCCGCCATCGTCCGCCGAACCGCGACCGTAGAGGCGGCCGTCGATCTCGGTGGCGACGAACGGGTCGGTGTCCCAGGCGGAGGCGTCCGGCACGGGCTGCACGTCATGGTGCGCGTACAGCAGCACGGTCGGGTCGTTCGGATCCACGATGCGCGAGCCGATGACCTCCCAGGCACCCGGGGTGCCGTCCTCGTTCGCGGCCTGAACCACCTTGGCGTCCACGCCCACCAGCCTGAGCTCCTCGGCCACGAATTCGGCCGAACGCTTCATGTGCTCGGCGGTGATGCCCTTGGCGGAGACCGACTGCAGCGCGATCTTGCGCGAAAGCAGCTCCACGATGCGGTTCCAGTCGGATTCCACGCGCGAACGGATCAGCTCGGTGTCCAGCGTGCCGGCGTTGGGTGCGGCCATATGCCCTCCTCCTTATATATAACGGCGTCATTGCAGCGGTTGCAGTCCGCAAACACCGCTTGAACAGTGTCTGAACGTCACCGTAACCTCAAAGCATGACATGGAATCCGTTCAAGAAGAAGGAAGAGGCCCAGGCTCCCGTTGAGCAGAGCGCCAAGGCCGTCAAGAAGACCGACCCCAACGGACCGAAGGGCCGCCCGACTCCGAAGATGAAGCAGGCCCAGGCCGCCGGCATCCGACCGCTGGTCCCCGCCGACCGCAAGGCCAGCGCCAAGGCCGCCAAGGCCCGTATGCGCGAGCGTGAGAACGCCGAGTACGAGGCCATGCAGAAGGGCGATCTCAACCACATGCCCAAGTCCGAGCGTCTGCCGTGGCGTATCTACATCCGCGATTACGTGGATGCCCGCTTCAACATCGGCGAATGGTTCATCCCGGTGGCCTTCGCTATTCTGATCGTTTCGATGGTGGTCACGTCCGTGTACGCGAACGCATGGTCCTCCATCATCATGATGGTGCTCATGTATGGCTACCTGATCGCCGTGATCATCGATGTGTGGCTGATGTGGCGCAAGCTCAAGGCCAAGCTCATCGCCAAGTACGGCGAGGCCTCCGTGGCCAAGGGCTCCCGCTCGTTCTCCTACGCCTGGAGCCGTGCGATCCAGATGCGCCGCTGGCGTCTGCCCAAGCCGCGTTACGACAAGCGCGGTCACTGGCCGGAGGACTAGTTCTTTTCACCGGGTTGGCGGGTGTCGGCTGCCGGCATAACGTGTTGTGGCTCCCTATGATGGGAGCCACAACTGTTTTTTGAGCGGAAAACGAATGCCGGCACTTCGATTCAGGGAGGATTCATGAGCGGACAGAGCGAACAGTTTGACGTGGCGATCATCGGAGCCGGCCCCGGCGGCTATTCCACGGCCCTGCGTGCCGCCGAACTCGGCATGAAGGTCGCTTTGATCGAACGCGACGCCACCGTGGGCGGCACGTGCCTCAACCGCGGTTGCATCCCCTCCAAGGCGCTCATCACCGCCACCCACACCATCGACACCGTGCACCGTGCGGCCGAACTCGGCGTCAACGCCTCCGTGGAGGGCATCGACTTCGGCACCCTGCGCGACTACCGCCTGCGCATGGTGGACACCATGGTCCGCGGGCTCGCCGGACTCCTCGCCCACCGCGGCATCACCGTGCTGCGCGCCGCCGCATCCTTCAACGCCGACCAGACGGACGCGGACGGCCGGCACATCGTCCATCTGCTCCCCTCCCCCGGCCAAAGCGAGATCCAGGCGTTCCACAAGGCGGACGTTCCCGAGCCGGCCGGTGCCGCGCTGGACGTCATCGCGCCGAACGTGGTGCTCGCCACCGGAGCCGCACCCCGACCGTTGCCCGGCAACCCGTTCGCCGGTGCGCTCATCGATTCCACGCAGGCCCTCGAACTGAACGAGTTCCCCTCCTCGGCCGTCATCATCGGCGCCGGTGCCATCGCCCTGGAATTCGCCTCGATGTGGAACGCGGCCGGTTCGAACGTGACCCTGCTCATCCGCAAGGACCGCGTGCTGTCCGCCTGGGACCGTCGCTCCGGCATGACCCTGACCCGCGAACTCAAGCGCCACGGCGTCAACGCCATCACCCGCACCGCCGTGACCCATGTGGACGTGGGCGCGAACCTCGGCGCCACCGTGCACTACACCCGCGAGGGACAGGACGGCGAGCAGAGCGTCTGGGGCGAGATCGCGCTGGCCGCCATCGGCCGAACCCCGCTCACCGACCCGGCGTGGGCCGTGGACCTCATGGACGGCGGCTACGTGGTCACCGATGCGTACGGCCGCGCCAGCAAGCCCGGAGTCTGGGCCGTGGGCGACGTGACCGCGGGCCATGCGCTGGCTCATCGCGCCTTCGAGCAGGGCATCGTCATCGCGGAGACCTTGGCCGGACTGCACGTCAAGCCGGTGGACGAGGACACCGTGCCGCAGATCGTCTTCTCCTCGCCCGAGGCGGCCTCGGTGGGCCTGACCATCGAACAGGCGCAGTCGCGCGAGGACCTGGTGGAGGTCAAGGAGACCGTCTACCCGATGATGGCCAACGCACGCATGCTCATGCGCGGCACGGCCGGATCGCTGACCATCGTCTCCGGCTGCGACGCCGCCGATCCGGACACCCCGCGCGTGCTCGGCGTGCACATGATCTCCCCCATCGCCTCGGACATCATCGCCGAGGCCGAACAGCTGGTGGGCAACCGGGTACCGCTCTCGGACGCTGCCCGGCTCATCCACCCCCATCCCACGTTCAGCGAGACGCTCGGCGAGGCGCTGCTCAAGGCGGACGGCCGGCCGCTGCACACGCGCTGAGGCGCGTAGCGTGCGCGGCGCAACCGGAAAGACGCGGACCAGCCGAGGATGCGCGGACCAGCGCACCTGATACAGTTGATGCTCAGTGTGTTTCGTTCCAGCAAAGGAAGAAGTGATGGCGGAAAAGGACGCTAAGCCCAAGAAGCAGAGCACGATCAAGCAGATCATCCAGATCTACAAGTACACGGCCAAGGAAGACAAGTCCCTGCCGTGGCTTGAGGCCGGTTCGTTCCTGCTGCCCGTGGTGGTGGCCGTGATCATCGGCCTGATCTTCAAGTGGACCTGGCTGACCTGGATCTTCCTGATGATCACCGCCGTGATGCTCGGCATGCTGCTGGCCACCATGATGCTCACCCGCCGTGCCGACGCCGTGGGATACAAGCAGATCGACGGCAAGCCCGGTGCCGCCATCGGCGTGCTCAGCAACATGAACAAGGCCGGCTTCAACTTCCCGCAGGAACCGGTGTGGATCGACCCGCGCACCAAGGATGCCATCTGGCGAGGCACCTCCCTGAACGGCATCTACCTGATCGGCGAGGGCGAGTACAGCCGCGTGATGAAGGCCATGGACCGTCAGGAGCGCGAGATCAAGGGCGTCACCGCCGGTTCCGCCATCCCGGTCTACCGCATCTGCGTGGGCCACGGTTCCAAGCAGGTTGCCCTCAAGGACGTGCGCAAGGCCGTGACCAAGGCCAAGAGCTACGAGCCGACCAACCACAAGAACGCGCTGGTCGCCAAGATCCACCCGCGCCGCCGCTTCCTGCTGACCAAGGCCGAGGTGGAGACCCTCAACGATCGTCTGCGCACGCTGCAGGCCAAGTCCGGCTACGGCATCCCCAAGGGCATCGATCCGAACCACCGTCAGAAGATCTCCCGTCGCGCGATGCGCGGTCGCTGAGTCTGACCGGTTGACGATCGCCGACGATGCACCGGCGACGTAACGATTTTCCCGGTAAGGGCCCGGAATCTCACGCGAGGTTCCGGGCCCTTACCGTATTCGGCCCGCCTTGACCCCACCGCTGAGGGAAGCCCGCCGGAGTCACCCAATCACCGTGAGGCACACACACCTGAAACACCAGCTGTCCACTTTACGGACGTGCCAAACGGCTCCCGTATTACGACGCCATATTGCGTTTCCCCGGAATACCGGGGTTCCGCGAACCCAGTCAACCGCGCCGAAACATTCTCGTAACCCAAGTTACGACCTTGCGAAACGCGCGATTTTACGATAGAGACCGTTACATTCCATATGAAAGGAGCGGTCCCGTGACCGAACTCAAGACCAAGGAAGACGCCGAGGCCCTTATCAACAAGGAAGGCATCGAGTATGTCTCCGTTCGTTTCACCGATCTGATCGGCGTTCAGCAGCACTTCACTGTGCCGGCTAGCGAGTTCCTGAAGGACGCCTTCACCGACGGCATGCCGTTCGATGGCTCCTCCGTTCAGGGCTTCCAGGCCATCAACGAGTCCGACATGAAGCTGGTGCCGGATGTGGCCACCGCCTTCGTGGATCCGTTCCGCAAGCACAAGACCCTCGACGTGGCCTTCTCCATCGTCGACCCGCTGACCGACGAGCCGTACTCCCGCGATCCTCGTCAGGTCGCCGGCAAGGCCGAGGCCTACCTGAAGTCCACCGGCATCGCCGACACCGCCTCCTTCGCCCCTGAGGCCGAGTTCTTCATCTTCGACAAGGTGCGTTTCGAGAACGGCATGAACCGCTCCTTCTACGAGGTGGACTCCATCGAGGCCCCGTGGAACTCCGGCGTTGACGTTGAGGAAGACGGCACCCCGAACATCGGCTTCAAGAACCGCGTCAAGAAGGGCTACTTCCCGGTTCCGCCGATCGACCACACCCAGGACCTGCGCGACGACATGGTCGCCAACCTGCAGAAGGTCGGCCTGATCCTCGAGCGTTCCCACCACGAGGTGGCCGGCGCTGGTCAGCAGGAGATCAACTACCGCTTCAACACCCTGCAGCACGCTGGCGATGACCTGATGAAGTACAAGTACGTCGTCCACGAGACCGCTGCCCTGGCCGGCAAGTCCGCCACCTTCATGCCGAAGCCGATCGCCGGCGACAACGGCACCGGCATGCACTGCCACCAGTCCCTGTGGAAGGACGGCAAGCCGCTGTTCTACGATGAGAAGGGTTACGCCGGCCTGTCCGACATCGCCCGTTGGTACATCGGCGGTCTGATCAAGCACTCCTCCTCCGTGCTGGCCTTCACCAACCCGTCCCTGAACTCCTACCACCGTCTGGTCCCGGGTTTTGAGGCTCCGGTCAACCTGGTGTACTCCGCCCGCAACCGTTCCGCCGCCATCCGTATCCCGCTGGCCGGCACCTCCCCGGCTGCCAAGCGCATCGAGTTCCGCGCTCCGGATCCGTCCTGCAACCCGTTCCTGGCCTTCTCCGCCCAGCTGATGGCTGGCCTGGACGGCATCCTGAACCACATCGAGCCCCCGGAGCCGGTCGACAAGGACCTCTACGAGCTGCCGCCGGAAGAGCACGCTGGCATCAAGCAGGTCCCGAGCTCCCTGGCCGAGGCCATGGACGCCCTGGAAGAGGATCATGACTTCCTCACCGCCGGCGACGTGTTCACCGATGACCTCATCGAGACCTGGATTGGCCTCAAGCGCGACGAGATCGATCAGGCTCGCCTGACCCCGACCCCGCTCGAGTACGAGCTGTACTACCACATCTGATAGGTAGCTCGGGAAAACGTTGGAATTCCGGCGTTTTCTGACCTAGGGGTAGCAGAAAGGGTGCCAACCGCATTGCCGGTTGGCACCCTTTCTGCGTTTTCGGCATGGACTTGCAAATGTGCCCGCGCATGCCATGCCATCAATGGACCAATCATCCATCCCTAGTCGACTTGGTCGATTGTTTGGTGCTAGTAGGGAGTTTCTCCTATCCTCAAACAATCGCAAATCGCAATCTCAGCGATTGTTTCGTGATAGAAAAAGCTTCCTCCTAGCATCAAACGTTCGCTAAGAAGGATATTGATGATTGTTTCGTGATAGGAAATGGCCTCTTCTATCACGAAGCAATCACTACCGCAGCTCTCCGGCCCGCAGGATATCGGCGTGGCTCCAAACCACATGGGCGATGCGGTCCAATTCGGCGGGGCGACCAATCTCCAGCCACGACTGGCGGTACCGCTCGAACCAGAGTTCCAGCTGCGTGGCAAGCCGGTACCGCTGCTCAGTCGGTGAATCGGTGCCATCTACCGATTGCGACTCTGCCGATGCATTCCCGGCACTGTCTGGAGCGCCAGCATCAGGGCCGACCCCGGTATCCAGCTCCGCCATCGCCAGCAGTTCCACACCCAAGTCGTTGAGCAGACGCTGTCCCTTGGTCATGATCCGGACCAGCTCGTAAGTCCGATTGGTGTTAGTCAGGCCATCATCCCGATGCTCCCCCGCACGTCCGAAGCCATCCGATTCGCCATATCGCGGATGATTCTGAACCCTATCCGCTTCGGCTGATTCGGCGGAGTCGCCAATCAACGCCGCGCGGATGGCATACTTACCATCGTTCAGCACGCGATTGCAGGCATCGCGCTGCATAATCATGTCCCGGTTCGCCATCAGCAGACGGCGACGGGCATCAACGTACCCCTGCGCACGATCGAAGGCGAGCACTCCCTTGTCATACATGCGCTCCACGCGCGCGGCCACCTGGGTATTCAGCGAACCGTCGCCGGCATCCAGTTCCAGTGTCTGCACCACCAGATCCCAGGTGAATGACGTGCCAGAACCGGCAAGCGTAGCCAGTTCACCCATCACCCGCCCGGACGCATCGCCGTACACCAGTCGGGAGATACGCGCATTCATCGCCGCAAAGTCGTCCGCAACCCCGTTATCAGACGAATCGCAGCCGCAATCCGCCCCGGCACCGCACTCCCCCGGATTCCACGACTGCTGCGCGCCGTAGCACAGGCCCGGCAGGCTCAGTCGCGGATCGTTGACGTTCCCGTAGTCGCCCCAGTCGGTGACGAGCATGCCCTCTGCACCGTACTTGCGCCCGGCCTCGGCCATGCGCGTGATGTTCGTCCACGCGCCCGCGAAATCCGGGAACAACCGGTTCCAGGTGCGCACGGCAGGGCAGACGAACTGACGACGTCCCTGTTCCGCGATGGCCCGCACCTTGCCTTCGTCGATTTCGGGCTCATACATCCAGTTGAGCATGATGATGTCGTGCGGCAGCAGTGCCATGGTTTCCGGCGATTCGAGAGCGATGTCCGCCCAGAGCATCGGCGTGCTGCCGTGCTCGGCCAGGGTGCGGCACAGGCCGGCGACGAATCCGGCGTACAGTTCGCTGCGGCTCGCGTTCGGCGCGTCCTTCGCCGACTGCCCGCGGCCGAGGTCGAAGGTCTCGTCGCCGCCGATGTTGAAAAAGCGGGAGCGGAACAACGGGGCGTACTGGCCGATGAGTCCCTGCGCGAACCGCAATGCACGCGAATCGGCGGCGTTGAGCGTGTGATGCTCCTGTCGCTCCACGAAGCTGAACGGCCGGCCTGCCTGCTCGGGGAATTCACCGAGCTCGCGGTAGGAGCGGGTGCGCAGATTCATGTACATGTGGCCGAAAGTGGCGAGCGAAGGCACGAGTTCGATGCCGCGAGCCGCGCAGTAGCGGTCCAATTGCTTGATGTCCTCCGCGGTCAACGGGTCGGTGCCGCGCCATGATTCGCTCAGACCTTCGAACGCGAAGGTGTGCTCCACGTAGAGCTGGAATTGATTGTACTTGTAGAAGGCCAACTGGTCTGCGAACCATTGCAGGAAGCTCAAGGTGGGCACGCGACCGCGCGTCACGTCGAGACTGTAGGCACGGGTGGCGAACGCCGGTTTGTCTTGGATATGCAGGCATGGCAACGTATGCGGGGACTGCCGTACGATCTGGCGGAGCGTCTGGATGCCGTAGCGCAGGCCGGCCTCGCCTCCTGCGGCGATGGTGATGCGGGCCGACGCCGGTTCCGTGGAATCGTTGTCTTCCCTGTTGCTTCCAGATCCCGGCCCACCGTCATGGTCCGTACCGGTACCGCGGATGTCAATCGTGTACTCGTCGGCGGCAAGTCGACGGTCGGCGGTCAGAGCGATGTCATCGGATGAGTGCACTGCCGGACAGTCACGATTAAGCTGCAACTCGTCGGCGAGCTGGCTGATTGACACGTCCAGTACCCAGTCCGCCGGACATTGCCTCGTGATGTCCGGCTGCGGGCCGAGCCGGACTTCACCGTCCAGATATCGCATCGACGACGGACATGGGATGAGATCGAGACGCCTCGTTGCGTTCACGTTTGATTCCTCCAGTTTGTATCGGGACCTGTTGGTTCGCTTTCGGCTCCTCTTGTCAGTGGAGCTGAAAGCAAAGCCGATTGAGGGGTAGTCCATCAGGACTTAATGTCAAGCTTGGTTTGTCGAAGCCATCCACTGCGTTGAGGGTAGCAGCCCCGCCAACGATGGCGCCTCCAGGCCAGAACTGCATGCCATTTCAAACCCGCCTTCAGAACAGCGGCTCCATGCCTTCGCCGGGTTGGGGTTTGGGCCGGCCCACATGGCGCGCGTACACAAGCCAGCGGCCGTCATGGTTCTCCATACGCGCCTCGAATTTGCCGCTTTCGAAGCCGCGTCGCTCGCCGTTGCGAATCTTCAATACAGCCTTGTTCGCCGCAGTGCGGTTGACGGACTCCCCCACTTCGTACCAGCCGGGATGTGATTTAAGCCATGCCGCCAATGCCGGACCGTTGCGTTTGACCTGCGGGCGCGAATCCTCCAGCTCCGCGTCGAGCCCCTTCCGGCGGCACTGCTGAAGGAAATGCGCCGCATCCAGCGGGTCATCGAACTGGACCCTGATCGTCGTCTTTCCCATAAATATTCATTGTATCGAGTGGACCCGCTGCAATCGGGATGCGACTCATCGGGAAACCCTCGTCCGGGCGACAAATCGTCCGGACAACAAATCTGGGACGGACCGGCTAGGCCGCTCCCTGGGCGCGCCAGATGTCCGGCTCCACGTAGATCTCCCACTCGTACCAAGGCAGGGCACGACGGATGTTGGTCTCGATCTTGTCCACGGTCTGCACGTCATAATCGCGGTCGAGCTTGGAAGTCTCCACCTTGAGGCACAGCAATACGGAGTCCTCGTCCATATGGATGGCCTGCATGTTGATGAGACGATCCACGCCGGCAGTGCCTTCCACCGCATGAACCACGAGTTCGCGCGTGCTGCGGTCAAGGCTTTCGCCCACGAGCAGCGAACCAGACTTGAACGCTAACGCGGCCGAACCGCACACCAGCACAAGGCCGACGAACATGCCGCCGATGGCGTCGTACAGCTCGTCGCCGGTGACGATGGACAACCCGATGCCGAGCCCTGCGAACGCCAGACCGATAAGCGCCAGCGTGTCCTCCATCATCACGGAGGCGAGTTCGGCGGATTTGGTGCGCCGCCAGAAGCCGATCAGCGAATCGTCCTCGACCTGCACGCGCTTCATGCGGCCGCGCGCCTCATGGATGGACGTGTGCAGGCCATACCCCTCAAGGCATGCGGAGACGCCGACCACCACCAGCGCCGCGACGAGCTCCAGTGAGTTCGCCTGGCGGGAGGCCGAGCCGTCCAGCAGTCCGGCGAGTTTGCCCGCGGCCTGGGAGACGGCGAATACGCCGCCGACGAAGAACAGCAGCGTGGCCACGATGAAGCTGGCGAGGTACTTCACGCGGTGCAGGCCGAACGGATGGTCGCCGCGCGATTTATGGTCGGACGCCTTGTCGCCGACCATAAGCACGAGTTCGTTCGCGCAATCCGCCACCGAGTGCACGGATTCGGAGAACATGGATGACGAGCCGGTGAACGCGGCCGCGGCGAATTTGGCGCAGGCGACACCGACATTGGCAAGCAGCGCGGCCTTGACTGCCGCACCGGCATTCTTCTGATCAGACACGATTGAGTCCCTTCCTCGGGACGGCATTATAGGCGGTCCGCCGGCCTCGTGCCTGGTCCTGTTCATCGGTCATGCGGCGGTTGTCACGTCGGCATCACCGCAGGCATACGCCGGTCACGTGGCGGTGCCGAGTCATGCCGACACCGCCCAAACTCAATAGTCGCGTATGCCTGACTACGCCATGAGCTGTTCCGCCAGAGCGCGGAATGTGGCGCCGATGCCGTCGGTGCGCAGCGCGCCGTCCGCATCGAGCACGGCGGGACGCCCGGCCTCGCCGGTCTCGCGCACTTCGGGTACGAGCGGCAGCTGGGCCATGAGCGGCACATCGTAGCCCAATGCCTCGGTGAGCTGTTCGGAGACGCGCTGGCCGCCGCCCTCGCCGAAGATATGCAAACGTTCGCCCTTGTGCTCGTAATAGCTCATGTTCTCCACCACGCCGCGCACCTTCATCGGCACCTGCAATGCCACGAGGCCGGAACGCACGGCGATGTCCGAGGCGGAGGGCTGCGGGGTGGTGATCACCACGAGTTCGGCGTTCGGCAGTGCCTGGGCCACGGAGATGGCCATGTCGCCGGTGCCGGGTGCTAGGTCGAGCAGCAGCACGTCCGGCTGGCCCCACCACACGTCGGAGAGGAACTGTTCCAGAGAGCGCTGCAGGCGCGGACCGCGCCACAGGATCGCCCGATCCGCGCCGGCGAACATGCCGATGGAGATGAGTTTGACGCCCCATGCGGTCACCGGCATGAGCATGCCGTTGAGGTTCGTGGGCTGGGTGTGTACGCCGAACAGGCGCGGCAGGGAGAAGCCGTAGATGTCCGCGTCGATGGCGGCGGTGTCGTAGCCGAGCGCGGCGAACGTGGCCGCAAGGTTCGCGGTGACCGAGGACTTGCCCACGCCACCCTTGCCGGAGGCAATGGCGAAGATGCGGGTCTTGACGCCGGGCTTGTTGAACGGGTTCTGCTTGCGTTCGGCCTTGAGGTCGGCCACGAGGTCGTCGAGCTTGTCACGGCTCATCGAGCTGACCTCGATATGCGGGGTGAGCGTGGCATCCGGATAGGAGGCCACGGCACCGTTGATCTGGTTGGTGATGGTCTCCGAGAGCGGGCAGCCCTCGACCGTGAGCTCCACATGCACGGTGACGTCGTAGCCGTTGCCGTCCGTACCGGATGCCGGCACCGCGTCGATGGCGGCGATCATGCCCAGATCAGTCACGGACCGGCCGAGTTCGGGGTCGATGACGCGGCTCAGACGGTCGTAGATGGCGGCTTCGATCTCACGGGTATCAGTCATGCATCCTCCTTTATTGCCGCGTACCAGACTAGCGTGTGCCGAGCCGGCATGCCAGAGTCACCGACGAATCGGCCCGTGGCGGGAATCACACCGGCGGCCTGATTATTCCGTGGCGTCCTGATTGCCGTCGGCGGGCACGGCTTCCACCTCGCCGGTTTCCAGCAGTCGCGCGAACTGGGCCTCGTCGAGCATGGGGATGCCGAGCTCCTCGGCCTTGGCGGCCTTGCTTCCGGCGTTGGCGCCCACCACCACGTAGTCGGTCTTCTTGCTGACCGAGCCTGCGGCCTTGCCGCCGCGTTCGATGATGGCCTCCTTGGCGGAGTCGCGCGAATAGCCTTCGAGCGAACCGGTGACCACGACCGTCTTGCCGGCCAGGGTCTGCGGCAGGGTGCTTGTTTCGGCCTCGCTCACGCCCACGCCGGCGGCCTGCCAGGCGCGCAGCGTCTCGCCGCGCCAGTCGCCGGGTTCGCGGGCTGCGGTGAACCAGTTCACCACCGATTCGGCGATCTCCGGGCCCACGCCGTCGATCTGCGTCAGGTCCTCGACCGTGGCGGAGGCGATGGCGTCCAGCGAGCCGAGCGAGGAGGCGATGAGTCGTGCGGTGGGCGGGCCGAGCCGCCTGATGGACAGGGCCACGAGCACCCGCCACAGGTCGGCGTGACGCGCTTTGTCCATCTCATCGAACATCTTGCGCGTATTCTCACCCGGACGCACGATGATCGGCACGTCCGTGACGCCGTTGCGCGTGGACTTATGGTCGATGCGCACGATTTCGGCGTCCGCGGGGATGTCGTAGTCGGGATAGTCCGCGGCGGGCGATGTGCCGGCGACCGACGCACCAACAGCCGACTCCGCCCCGGCATTCGTCGCCGCGACCGTCCCAGCCGCCGCGCGTTCGGCCAGTTGCTTGGCCGTGAGCTTCCTCGCCGCGACCGGCAGCGTCCAGAACGCGGGCACCCGGTGCCACAGTCCGGATTCACCGATCTTCTTGCGGGTCTTCCGCTTGCGCCCGTCCGGCCCTTCGATCTCGCGCACCTCGATGATCGAAGCCTCGCGCCAGACGTACACGTTCTTGAGGTCGGCGATGTTCAGCGCGAACAGTCCGGCCTCGCTGGAGAGCACCGGCGTCTGTCGTGCGGGCAGTTCCAATCCCGGCACCGGCTCGTACGGTTCCGGCTCCTCGCCCGGCTTGACCAGAATCTCCGTGATGTCGGGCGCGTAGGTGGCCGTGGAATCGGGCCGGTTCTCCTCCGGATTGGTCAGCGCGATGGCGGACTGGTCTCCCAGATGCTCGATGTCGAAGGCCTTGCGGGATGCAAGCGAGATCACACGCTCGGTGAGCTGGGCCGGGCAGCTTTCCACGTTCAGGCAGCGGATGTCCTTGTCGCCCTCCTTGGCGGGGGCGAGTTTGGAGCCGCAGGAGGGGCAGTACTCGGGCATCACGAACTCGCGCAGCTGATCCTCGCGGCCCTTGCGGCGTTCCAGCACCGGGCCCACGAGCTCGGGGATCACGTCGCCGGCCTTGCGCACCACCACGGTGTCGCCGATGAGGATGCCCTTGCGCTTGACCTCGAAGGCGTTGTGGAGCGTGGTGCGGGCCACGGTGGAGCCGGCCACGTACACGGGCTTCAGGATGGCCACCGGGGTCACGCGGCCGGTGCGGCCCACCTGCACGATGATGTCCTTGAGCTCGGTGTTGACCTCCTCGGGCGGGTACTTGTACGCGATGGCCCAGCGCGGGGCGCGCGAGGTGGCGCCCAGCGTGCGCTGCAGGGTGAGGTCGTCCACCTTGACCACGATGCCGTCGAGGGCGTGCTCGATGTCGCCGCGGTGCTCGCCGTAGTAGTCGATCATGTCCAGGATCTCCTGGAAAGAGGTCACGGCGCGGTTGTGCGGGGAGACGGGCACGCCCCACTTGGTGTAGAGCTCGTAGGCCTCGGACTGGTCGGCCACCACATCGTGCGTGCCGTGCGGGTGGTCGGGACCCCACGTGAGCTGGCCCAGACCGTGGGCGTAGAAGCTCAGGCGGCGGGTGGCGGTGATGCGCGGGTCCTTCTGGCGCAGTGAGCCGGCGGCGGCGTTGCGCGGATTGGCGAAGGGCGCGCGGCCGGCGTCCTCCTGTTCGGCGTTGAGCGCGCGGAAGTCGTCCCAGCGCATGAACACCTCGCCGCGGATCTCCACGAAGTCCGGGATGTCCTCCTTGGGGCCGCCGAGGTTCGCGGGAATGGAGGCGATGGTGCGCACGTTCAGGGTGATGTCCTCGCCGGTGACGCCGTCGCCTCGGGTCAGGCCCTGTTCGAGCACGCCGTTGCGGTAGATGAGGTTCAGGGCCAGGCCGTCGATCTTGACCTCGCAGCTCATCGGCAGGGGCTTGCCCTCCGGCCAGTCGAGGTCGCGGATGACCGAGTCGTACCAGTCCTTGAGCTCTTCGATGGAAAAGACGTCGTCGAGGCTCATCATGCGGCTGGGGTGACGCACGGAAGTGAAGTCGTTGGAGAAGGTGCCGCCCACGCGGTGGGTGGGGCTCTGCGGGTTGTCCAGCGAGGGGAAGGCGGCTTCGAGCTTTTCGAGGCAGCGCATGCGGGCGTCGTAGGCGGCGTCCGAGCTGACGGGCGAGTCGTCGATGTAGTAGGCGATTTGGTCGGCCTCCACCCAGGCGGCCACCTTGGCCCACAGGCGTGCGGCGTTCTCGGAGTCGAGGCCGTTCACGTCGAGTCGGTCGAGACGGATGGCGTCGTCGTCGGTGGGCGTCAGGGCGGCGATCCATTGCGCCGAGCCGGGCGCGAAGCGGGTCGCGCCCTCGTCCGGGCGGAGCTCCACCTCGTCGCCGTCGTCAAAATCCCATGCCAGCTGTTCAGTGCTCATAGTCGCCTATCCTAGCCGACCGGCTGCTCCCGATCTTTTGCAGCGGAACATCACAATCTATCGAGACGGAGGCGGCGGCGTGGAGGATGCGTTGCCAGACCGTAGGCTTGGCCGCTAAGCCGTAAAACGGGAAATCCAGTGAATTTCCCGTAGGCGCAGTGAGCGGCTATGCCGCGAAGGCCGACTACAGTCGGCACCTTGAGTGTGTCGGGCAATGCATCTCCACGCCGCCGGCGGTCAACCTTTATGCGGACAGGGAGCGCAGGAACTGTGCCTGGATGACGTCGATGCTGTCGCCTTCGCCGTCGTTCATGCGCGCCACGGCCACCGAAAGCGTGCGGGCGGGCACGAACATGCCTTCGTCCACGCACACGCGGGCCGCGTCCCGCATGATGCCGGCCACTTCGATGTGCGGCCAGACCGGCAAGTCGTGGATGGCGAGCACGTGCGCCGCGGCCTCCACGTTTTCCGGCACGGCGATGCACTGCGAATCCGCGCGCGCCACGAGCTCCTGCAGCTCGCCTTCAAGCGAGCCGATGGCTCCGGGGGCGATGTGGTCGCTCATGATGTAGGCCGCGGCGGCCGTGTCGAACCGGTCGAGCATCCATTCCGCGTAGGCGAAGCGGTAGTAGGCGAAGGCGGCGTCGTCCCGGTCCAGGGCCACGCGCAGCGCGTTGAGGCAGGCCGCACGCGCCGAATCCCAGTCCTCGCTGCGGGCCAGTTGGATGGCGAGCTTCAGGTGCGAGAGCGGGTAGGCGGGAGCGTAGGCCACCATGCGGTTCAAATGCGGGATCGCGGCCTTCGCGCCCTTGATCTGGCTCAGCACGTCCGCCAGTTCCATGTGCGCGTAGAAGAGATTGTCCGGGATGAGCACGGTGCGTTCATCCGGCGTGGCGAACAGGCGGTTGTACACCACGCGCTCCGCGTACGAGTTGAAGTAGCGCGGCACGCCGGGGCCGGCGGCATAGATCTGGTCCAGATGGGACACGGCCGCCTCAGCCGCCTCGATGGCCTGCTCGGCCTGGCCGGAGAACAGCAGGTCACGGGCGCGCAGACGCTCCTTGTCCAGATCGTTGGCGAGCGTGAACGTGAAATCGGGCGTGTCCTTGCCGTCGATCAGCGCGCTGGTCACTTCGGAGGCCAGCGCGGTCAGCTCGGGATCGCAGATGGAGTCGATGATGCGCATGGCCTGTTGCGCCTTGCCCACGGAATCGAGCGAGGCGTCCTGCGCGAGCGCGTGGAACTCGTTGACCCCGTGCTGGAGCAGGTCCACACGCTGGATGGCCAGTCCCGCGCTGTCCCTGGCGCCCAGCACACGTGCGGTGGCGGGGCTGAAGCCGCGGTCGGCGAGTTCGGGTTCCTCCTGCGATCCGGTGGGCGAGAAGCGGCTGTCGGACAGGTCGAAGTCGGCCGCGACGGGCTTGAGACCGCCTTCGCCGTCCACGTCCATCACGGCGCCGAACATGCGGTAGGTGTCCTCGGGGTTGTCGAGGCCGTCCGTGTCGAGACGCTTGAGGAAGGCGTCGCGGCTGAAGGTCACGGTGACCATGTTGCGCACGGTGGGGTTGCGGCGCAGCACGCTCATCGGGTCGTCGCCCGCATCGTCCGCGGGGATGGCATCGTCACGTTGGCCGGCATCGGCATCGCGCTCATCGCCGGCATTGGAGCCGTCCGTCTGCCCGTCGCCGGATTCGCCGCCGATGCT
This sequence comes from Bifidobacterium sp. SO4, assembly GCF_018555355.1. Lineage (NCBI taxonomy): Bacteria > Bacillati > Actinomycetota > Actinomycetes > Bifidobacteriales > Bifidobacteriaceae > Bifidobacterium > Bifidobacterium sp. SO4. The sequence goes on along the minus strand of NZ_JAFEJP010000012.1, from coordinate 4,704 downwards.
GAAGGCCATCTCGTCGATGTCGACGCCGCGCATCAGGTCCTCGAACTGGGAGTCGATGGAGTCGCTGCCGTTCTCAGGACCGCCCGCGGAACCGGAGTCGGGGCCGCCGGCCTGCACAGCACCCGTATCCGGGGCCGACGTACGGTCCTCGCCGCCGGACGGCTGGCCGAAGGTCTCCTCGCGACTGATCGGGCGGGTCGGGTCGCCGTGGAAGTCGCCGTCCTTGGGGTCGGCCTTGGATCCGGCGCGGCCCATGTCGCCGCTGCGCAGGTGTTCGAACGCGCTCAGCGCCTCGCTCATCATCGCCTCGATGGCGGAGTCCTGTTCGGCGATGGCCTCCTCCAGGCCGATGGAGTCGATGTGCAGGGAGACCTGACGCACCGAACTACTGGCGCCGAAGCTCAGCGCTGCCATCATGAGGCCCACGCGCAGGTTGTAGGCGGCGCTCATCGAAGCGCGTTCGGCGCCGCTCAGCGTGCGCCAGGTGCGACGGGCCGTGTCGTAACGGCTGTCCGGCATCATGGACGTGCCGGCGGTGGTGAAGCCGATGGCCACTTCGCCGCTGTCGAGGCGGGAGCGGAACTCGACGTCGAAACGGTAGGGCAGGCGCAGTCGGCGCAGCAGCGAGGACATGGCCTGACGGTAGACCCACTCGTCCGATGCGGCTCCCGCACCGGGGCGAGTGGCACCGGCGCGGAACGTCTCGCCGGCCGGGGAGCCCGGCATACCGGCACCGGCAGCATTGACACCGGCACCCGCCCCCGCAGTCTCCCGCGGATCCGGGAAGTCGCCGCGGATCTGCTCGGCCGTGCGTTCGGCGACGCCCACCATGCTCAGCACGGCACGGCGTTCGTCCGCGCCGTCGTACGGGTCGAGCGCCATCAGGGCCGGGTTCTCGATGAGTTTCATGTCGATCTGCGCGGCCTCGGCACGGGTCACCGTGTCCTCCGTGGGGGTGCGGCCCAGCGAGGCGTTGCGTTCCAGCCATGCGCTCACGGCGGCGAACCGGTTGAGGTTGCCTTCGATCTTCAGGGACTTCAGCGCCTGGCCGAACGCCAGCGACTTGTCCCAGGTGAAGAAGTAGCCGTTCGAATACGTGGAGGTGTACAGGTGCAACGGTTCGGCGCCGTGGATGGGCTCCAGTCCGGGCGTCTGGTCCAGGGCGCCGGCCTCGCGCATGAGGTCCGCGAAATGGTCCTCCAGTCCGGAGGCTCGCATGCCGTGGGCGCGGGCGGCCAGGGTGTCGCGCACGCAGCGGCGGATCGCGCCGATCGGCGCCTCCCGGTTGAGTCGGCGGAAGATGTTGCCCGAGCCGAAGCCGATGAGCAGCCCGTTGATCTGAGGAATCATGTATGCGGCGAAGAACGCGATGGTGATGGCGTCCCGGTATTCCAGGTCGTGGCGCATGTCGTCGGGCAGGTTGGCGCGCATCTGCTCCAGCGTGTACCGGTTGCCGGCCTTGAGCCAGGAGGCGAGCCAGGTCATGCGGCCGGAGTCGTCACGGCCCACGATGCCGCCGAACACGGCCTTGACGCCCCCATCCTCGCCGTCCGGGCGGCCGAGGGGGCGGCCTTCGATGCGGTCCCTGGCGAAGTCCATCGCACGGCCGAAGACGGTCCGCGCCGTGCCGCCCACGCCCGAGGCGCCCCCGGCGCGGTCGAATCCGTCACGCTCGCCGTCACGCCATCCCAGACGTTCGCCGTCCGGGAAGACCACGTCCTTTTCCTTGCCGAACATGAAGCGCGGCTGCATCTCCTGCACGTCCATGTTCGGATCCGTGCCCACGAACACGCGCCCGTGCGTATCGGCGAACGCCACCTGGGCGAAGTGATCATGGTCGGGGAAGATGCCGAGCGAGAAGCCGCGCCCCTGCGTCTGCGGCAGTTGCGCCCAGCCCAGCACCAGTCCCTCCGGCACGTTCTCGAGGTCGGGGAAGGTGCGTCGCTTGGTCACCGGGCTCAACGGCACGGCATGGCGGGTGAGCTCGTCGATCACGCCGCCCTTGCGCTCGCTGGCCTCCTGCAGGGCGTCGCCGAACGGGTTGGCGTTGGTGACGGAAGGCCTGGCCAGACCGAGGTCCGCGGCGAGCGCGTTCATCGAATCCTTGAGTCCGCCCAGCAGCGAAATACGGCGATGGTCATGACGGCGGGGGTTCGATGGTGGTTTTGGCATGGTTCACATTGTCTCTTGTTTGCACGACATCATGCCGTTATCATGCCGATAGAATAATGGGGTGCTTTCCGAACATCTCCGACGCAAGTCCCGTCGTATCCTGGCCGCGCTGATCGCAGCGGCGCTCGCCATCGCAGCGATGGAGTGCATCGTCTTCAACCTGCCGTTCTGGCGGACGTTGGGTGCCAGCACGGACACCAACGCGGTGCACAACACGTTGGGTGCGGGCCTCAAGCGCACGGACGACGGCATGCTGACCGTCACCGACCCGACCGCCGCGTATCTGGAACTGACCGCGGACGGCACCTCGCCGTACCTGCGCATCGATACGTCGTCCGGTGAGACGATCGAGAAGGCCCACGAGCAGGCCGAGGCGGAATCCAAGGCGAACGGGGACAAACAGGTCGCCAAGCCGCTGGCCTCCATCATCGTGCGCGTGGACGTGACCAGCACCGTCACGACCGAGGGAACCGTCGCGGACGGCACGGCATCGGATTCCAACGGCTCCACTGCCGCCGGCACCGGTTCGCAGGTCTCCCCCGCGACCACCACCGTCGTCACCACCGGCCGTGCGCAGTCGCTCACCCCCGGAATCGAGCGCAGCCATTACATCAAGGCCCCCGGCAAGGGCACCGTGCGCGTGTGGATCCAGGAGACGCGAGGCGCCGTCGTGCCGATTTCCGACGCCCGCGCCAACGTTCGCGTGCCGTTCGACGTCAGCGGCGTCCGCATCGCGGCGATGGCGCTGGTGCTGCTCCTGCTCGCCCTGTGGCGGCCGGGCTCGCGGCTCTGGCGCATCCCGTTCGATCCGGACAGTCCTCGCCAGCGGCTCGCCTTCGCCGGCATCATGGCCGTGCCCGTCGTGGCCATCGGTGCCTCGATCGCGTGGCAGCTCATGAATTCGATGCCGCTCGCCTTCCACATCGCCGGCGAATACACCTACGACTTCGACCAGTACGGCCATGTGGCGGAATCGCTCATCGCCGGGCGCACGTGGTTGGACCTGCCGGTGCCGGACCAGCTGGCCGCCACCGCCGACCCGTATGACGTGCCGACCCGTATGAAACTGCTGGCCGACGGCGTGAGCCCGATCTACTGGGATTACGTCTACTACCAAGGCCACTGGTATTCGTATTTCGGCGTGCTGCCGGCCGTGCTGCTGTTCGCGCCCTACCGCCTCATCACCGGGCATACGTTGCCCACGGCCGCCGCCGAGCAGTTCCTGGTGCTGCTGTTCATCATCTTCTTCTCGATGCTGGTGCTGCGCGTCATCCATCGCGTGATGCCGCGCACCTCGCTGGCCGCCGCCTCCCTGACCGTGGCCAGCGCCCTGCTCGGCTCGCAGGCGGGGTATCTCATCTACCGCACGAACTTCTATCAGGTGCCGTTCGCGGCATCGCTGGCGCTGACCTCGCTGGGACTGTGGTTCTGGGTGGGCGCGGACACCTCGCACCGGCCGGTGCTGTCCATCGACCGTTGGCAGGCGGGCGACGCGCGGCCGTTGTCCCTGCCCCGGCTCGCGCTTGGCGCGCTGTGCATCGCGGCGAATTTCGGATGCCGTCCCACCTTCACGCTCACGGCGTTGCTGGCCTTCCCGCTGTTCTGGCCGCAGATCCGCGCGCTGGCCGCCGATCTCGCGGGCCGTCGCGTGGCCTGGCGGCGGACGTTGCGCGCGCCCGTGGCGGTAATCGTGCCGGCCGTGGCCGTGGTGGCTCCGCTGATGATGTGGAACAAGGTCCGATTCGGCAGCCCGCTCAACTTCGGCAACGCCTACCAGTTCTCCGTTTCGGATATGACCCGGTACGTCACCCCGCTGCGCGATATGCCGGTGACCATCTGGTACTACCTGTGTCTGCCGCTGCGGTTCGTGCAGAGCTTCCCGTGGCTGGCCCTCTCCCCCGCGCCCATGCCGGTCTGGGGCTACTACGAGGTGATGGTGGGCGCGCTGTTCACCGCCACGCCGCTCATGACGTTGGCGCTCGTGCTGCCGTTCCTGCGCCGCCTTGAGATGCACGGCATGCGCCCGTGGCTCATGTCCTGCCTGATATTGGCCGGCGCGATCATCGTGTTCGACAGCTACATAGGCGGCTTGGGTTGGCGGTATTCCGCCGATTTCGGCTATCTGACCGCGCTCGCCTCGATTCCGGGGCTTCTGTGGCTGGTCAACGGGCGCGAGCCGAGCAAATCATTGGCCGGTGCGAACGACGCGGCTTCGGGCGACGGCATCGCGCATGTGACGCCATGGCGCTGGCTGATGCGTTGGACCGTCGTGCTGCTGGTGCTCTTCACGCTGGCCGTGGCCGTGCTGAGCTGCTTCGTACTGGCGAGGGACGACGCGCTCATCAGCAACAACCCCAACGTCTGGCATCAGGTCCAATCCTGGTTCACGTTGCTGTGACCTGGCCCTCCGACTCCATAGTGAGCCAGCCTCGAACGGAGAACGTGGGGTGTGACATTCTGGCTCCCCTCTCCGAGGGGAGCTGTCCGCGAAGCGGACTGAGGGGAGCACCCCGGATGACCCCTCCCTGCCAT